>JAYVWH010001131.1:0-3830 GCA_043786265.1 Kofleriaceae bacterium
GTGGTTAGATCCGTGAGCTGCGCGCGCGCTGCGCTCGGATGCGTCGCCGAGCCCGTCTTCGGCTGCACCGCGGGTTGGTCTGCCGATTCGCATCCCAGAAGGAAGGTAGCGACCGCAACTACGAATGCCTGATAGCGCATGCCGGTGAAGATGCACCTGGACCTGGCTCCAGGTGCAAGCGCCTTTGCCGATGGCGACCAAAGATGCTGACATTGCTTGGCATCCTCGACGGGCCGGGTGCCGTCCTTCAAATCGGCTTGCCCCTGGAGTCCACTCCAGCTCTATGGTTCATCCATGCCGATCGCGAAGCCCCTGAGTGCGCAGCCGATGCTGAAGATCGGCGATGTCGCGCGCCACGCGGAGCTTTCGATCGACGCCGTGCGGTTCTACGAACGCGAAGGCTTGCTCGGCCGTGTGCGTCGTTCGTCTGCGGGCCAGCGCCAGTACGATGACGAAACGGTTCGCCGTCTCGCATTCGTGCGTCGCGCGACCGCACTCGGATTCTCGCTCGCGGAGGTGAAGAGCCTGCTTACGCTGCGCGTGTCTGCGCGCATGCCCTGCGAGCGCGTTCGCGAGCGAGCACTCGAGAAGCTCACCGACATCGATCGTCGTATCGCGGAGCTACAGGAGATGCGCGAGGCACTCGCTCGGCTCGCGACCAGTTGCGAGACCGGGGCCGCGCTCGGCTCGTGTCCATTTCTCGACCAGCTCGGGCGACCGCTGGAAGCGCCAGCTGCCGACTGCTGCAAGGAAGAAGAAGGCGCATGAAGATCCAGCTATTGCATTTCGAAGGTTGCCCGAACGTCGACGCTGCACGCGCGGCGCTGCGCGATGCGCTCGCTGCTGAGAATCTCGATGTGGCTGTGGAGGAGATCGACGTCCAGCGCGCCGATGCCCCTGAGTGGGCCCGCGGCTGGGGCTCACCAACGATCCTGATCGACGGTAAGGACGTCA
Organism: Kofleriaceae bacterium; assembly: GCA_043786265.1. Lineage (GTDB taxonomy): Bacteria > Myxococcota_A > Polyangia > Haliangiales > Haliangiaceae > JABFXX01. Next base: position 955 of record JAYVWH010001131.1, read on the forward strand.
CAGGGCAAGAACGCAGCAACGCAGCTTCTTGCCGGCTGTACGCAGGTGGTGCGCCGAGCGTTGAATCGATCCGCGCGGGAATCGCAGTTGCCGGCACATCCCCGTCTCAGGGGCGTCGGATCGCCTTGCCGGTGATCGGCGCGCTCTCCGCGGCGATTGCCGCATCTGCGTGCTGTCTGCTTCCAGCCGCGCTCGCGATGATTGGCGTGTCGGGTGCAGGCTTCGCGGCGAGATTCGCGCCGTACCGCGTCCACTTCTTGGTCGCGACCGCCGTCGCGCTCGCCGCTGGCTTTTGGTTCGCATATCGCCCGCAGAACGATGCCTGCGGTTGCGCAGCGCCCAGGAATCGCAGAGCAGCGCGCGTCGGGCTCTGGATTACCGCCGTGATCACCGCGGCGCTAGCGGTCTATCCGATGCTCAGCAGCGGCAACGCCTCTGCAGGCTCCGTCGACGCTCAGGCCAAGGCGACGCTCGAGCTCAACGTGATCGGAATGGACTGCGCGGAGTGCACGGGCACCATCGCGAGCTCGATCAAGAAGGTCCCCGGCGTCGTGTCCGCGACGGTGGACTTCGATTCCGGGAATGCAGTCGTCCGTTACGACGGTCGTGAGGGCATGGCAGAGGCGACGATCGAGGCTGTCGAGAAGGCGGGGTACAAGGCGGAACTGACACGGTGAAGGGACGGCCCGTGTGGACAAGGGGCGCCCCAGGGAACCCTCGCACAGTCGGCGCTCCTTCACGTGGCCAGTGAGGTCGTCCAACAGCGGTTCGGCTCGGGCGCGTGGACCGTCGCGATGCTCGAGGGCAGCGCCGAAGCATGGCAGAAGCTATCCTCTCGAGCCACGCGGCAGCGGCCTCGTCGCGCGCTCGTCGTGCGCTCGTCGTGCGCTCGTCGTGCGCTGATCGCAAGGATCGGCTGGGCTCGTCCGCGCAGCAGCGCGAAAGGCGATGCGCAGGAGCGCAAGGACCGGCTCTGCCGGTCAGCGCAGCAGCGCCGAAGGCGATGCGGAGGTTGATCGCCCGATCAGACTTCGACGAGCATGCGCTCGGGCGCCTCGAGGCGGTCCTTGACCGCGACAAGGAACGACACCGCCTCGCGTCCGTCGACGACCCGGTGGTCATACGACAGCGCGACGTACATCATCGGGCGGACCTTGACCTCGTCACCGACGACCATCGCCCGCTTGACGATGTTGTGCATGCCGAGGATGCCCGTCTGCGGATAGTTGAGCGGCGGCGTCGACATCATCGAGCCGTAGATGCCGCCGTTCGTGATGGTGAACGTGCCGCCCACTAGGTCCGTGAGCGCGAGCTTGCCACTGCGCGCGCGCTCGGCGAGATCGAGGATGCCTTTCTCCACACCGGCGAACGTCAGCTGATCGCAGTTACGCAGCACCGGCACGACGAGGCCCTTCGGCGCGGACACGTTACCGTCCCGCTTCTACACTCACCACTTGTTCGTCCGTCGCAAGGCATCGCTACCGACCTGCATGGCGGCTTTGATCGGATGGGATTCGCACCCATGAGATGACAATTCCGTATTTCTCGAAGTTTCCGCACCTTCCTTCCTTACGGACCAGCCTGTCCTGGTCGCACCGAACCGCCTATCCTCATTCGCTCGAGATCGTGGGGACGGAGCGCAGCTGACTCGAGCTGTTCGATGCTCGATGCGAACGCGTCTTCCCATCCCTTCGTGCGCAGGTCTTCTGCGCGATAGGTCGCGAGATCGACGCCCCCACGAAACAGGTTGCGCAGCCGGAGCGGTCGTCGTGCCTCCTCGCCAATCCGATACGCAACACTCGCATTCTCGAGTACGGCACGTGCGACCGCGGCAACCGTCAAGAACCGCGTTCCCGCGAGTGCACGCGGCGCTCGCACGACGAGCTCCACGCGCAATGCATGGGCGTGGGCTTCGCTCGGCACCAGCACGATCCGTGTCGGCAGCGGGCCTCGGGCATCCAACGCGATCACCGCATCCGCCCAGCTCGCAAGATCCGGGATCGACTCGACGGTTGTCGGGAGCGTGGCCGATCGCGAGGTCATCAAGGTCCGCGTCGCCTCGGCGATGAGGTGCGCGACTGGGCTACAGCGAACGATCCTCACCTGCCCCGACACGCAGCCAAGCACCGGCGTCGCCGCGCTCGGACCAGGTCAAGGCCACGGCTTGTCACCCGACGACAATGTATCGTCGAGTCCATCCCTTGCGTCGAGCGTGCTGGTCGGGCCACTGCGTGATGTCAGCCCGCCATGGCAGGATCGCTCGGCTCTCGCGCTTCGCGACTTCCAGGAACAACGAATCGAACGCCATCATGTGAGCAGCTCCAACGATCTCGACAGCCCAGGTCTGTTCGGATAGCTATCGCGATGTTGCGAGGTCGTCGGCCTCGCCAGCTCGTGCGCATCGAGGTCGATGCTCGAGAATGCCGTGCCGAGCGACGCGTCCGCTTGCACAGCGCCCGGGGGAGCGGCCTGCGCGAGCGCGATGAAGCACTTCCGATCTTGGATCTACCCGAGAGACAGGCCCGGCGCGCCTCCCTGGCAGCGGGGACACTTGCGCTGAAAGTTGTCGGAGCCGTTCGATCCATAGCGGTGGCCGCAACTGTCACAGAGCAGTTCATAGACGCGCTGTCGATGGTCGGTCGCCGGCAAGGCGGTCGCTCGCACGACCTCCTGTCCGTTACGATTCACGTAGCCCGGTACTGTCGTCTCCGTCATCACCTGTGCTCCGCCGCTCTCGCTTTGTCATGTCCCGCGCCGCGTGCCCGCCGACGAAGAACGGCTTGAGCGCCTTCAGGTTGGCGCGCGCCTTCGGCAAGCGCAGCATGAGCCGGTGCGTGCCCCAGTTCGCGAAGTACAGGTGCGCGTCGAAGTAGCGC
>JAYVWH010001132.1:0-2394 GCA_043786265.1 Kofleriaceae bacterium
TCCTCGACGGCAAGCCGATCAAGCGAGAGATCTACGTCAAGGGCCGGCTCGTCAACCTCGTCGTCTAGCCGCGGCGGCGCCGGCGCAGCAGCACGAACAGCACCAGCAGGAGACCGCCGCTCGAACCGTGTCCGCCGACAGCGCAGCCCGTGGCCTCGGTGTCGGTCTCGTCGTCGGCGAATGGATTGTCGTTTGCGTCTGCCTTGCCGAGGCACATCAGGTGAGCCCGTACGCAACTCGGTGCGCCGCCCGTGACGTCGACGATCGGGTTACTCACCGCGGCCGACAGAGTAGTCTCGTCGTGGCTGCAGACGGGTGCGGTCGAGGTCTGACCGGAGAGCCCGGCCACGAACGCGTTGCGCAGTGCCGTCGCCACGGGGCTTCCATTCCACTGGCGGTCGATCCCGTCCCAGTCTTTTGCCTCGCCGAGAAAGCTACACGCGTCGATCGGGCCCGGCAGGAACCGTCGGTCACAGATCGCCTGCTGTTGTTGCTCGTTGTGAGCGTGCTGTTCCACCGGGCAGCTGCCCGCTGCGAGCAGTGCGGCGACCCCGGCTTCGCGCACGGCGACCGCAACGCGCCCCATCACCGCATCAGTCTCGCGCCGCGCGCACGTGAGCGCATCGTCCTGGATGTCGGGACTCAGCTCGGTACCGTCGCAAAAATCGGATAGCGAGAACCACGCATGCTGCGGGTTCGGCATCCCGTGGTGCGCGCACTGGTCCTGCACCGTGTGGAGCAGCTGGCCGAGCGCGATGCTTGCGGCCGCGATGTCATCCTCGCTGCGTGCTCCGTTCGACATCGCCGAGAGCGCATCGCGTAGCTGGGTGCCGCGCTCGCGTACGCGTCCGACCGCGCGGTCGGCAGCATCGCATGCGGTTGCGCCGTCCATGATCTGGGCGTGCGCCGCCATGTCGTCCCACTCGCGCGAGTCGACGTTGTAGTTCTCCGTTGCGGTGCGCCGGCAAAACTGGCGTGGCAGCCCGGCCGCCCCGCAGCTCGCCTCGGTGATCGCAGCATGGGCATGCGGCTTGAGCGCATACGCGGACTGAGCCCCCGCGAGGAGGACCGCACCAACGGCGACGAGGCGGAGGAACACACCCACGCTCTACGCACGGCGTGTGCCAGGGAGGACATATGGAGATGCACGGGCTTGCGGGCAACCGAGCGCAAGCGCAAGGCGCCAGTGGCTAGAGGATCGGTCGGTTCGCACCCGGGATGCGCAATCCGATCACCGGGCTGCACGATCCGGACGCGCTTGAACGAGAGCTGGGAGGGCCACCGGGAGCCGAAGATGCGGTGGCCGTCCCGTCAGTGTTACTTGCGCTTGGACGCGCCGCCGAGGCGCTTGGTCAGCGAGCGCGCGAAGCGGAACGCGCCCTTGGTGCCCTTCTCGGCGAGGTCGATACCGCGCTCGACGAACGCCTTGAGGTCCGCGCGCGCAGTACGCAGTACCTGGAGGAGACTCGGGGTGGTTTCAGTCTTGGTGGCCATGTCGAGCACTCTAAGACGCGCCGCGTCATCACGCTACCAGACGTCACTAACACGTTCTAACGCGCCGCGTTATCACCAGCCGATTCACGTGGTTGTGGCACACTTCCAGTATGCCGACGCCAGCGATCATCGAGCGCGTCCGCGAGCTCAACGCGCAGCTCGCCGAGACCCAACCCAATGCGCCCGAGGCCGTTGCCGAGGTCGACAACCTTCGCAAGGCGCTCGATGTCGTCCTGCTCGCGCCCGCGCAGGCAGACCAGTACACGTCGCTACGCGACCAGCTGCTGCTCTCGTACGTCGGATTTCAGATCGATTACCCGCAGGTCGCGGGCGCGATGCAGGGCCTGATCGACGCGCTCGCCGCCGCCGGTATCTAGCAATGGCGGATCGAGCGTTCATCCCCGTCAACGTCGCGGTGCTCACCGTCTCCGATACACGCACGCTCGAGAACGATACGTCGGGCGGCTACATCGCCGATCGCATGACGGCCGCCGGCCATCACATCGTCGCGCGCGCGATCGTCAAGGACACCGAGGTCGGCATCCGCGCGCAGATGGCGCAGTGGATCGCGGATCCCGGCGTCGACGTCGTTGTCGCAACCGGCGGCACCGGCGTGACTCCGCGCGATGTCACGCCCGAAGCGATGGCGCCGCTGATCACGAAGCACATCCCTGGCTTCGGTGAGCTGTTTCGCCAGCTGAGCTATGCCGAGATCGGGACCGCGACGATCCAGAGCCGCGCCGATGCCGCGCTGTGCGGCGGGACGTACGTGTTCCTGCTGCCCGGCAGCACCGGCGGCGTGAAGCTCGGCGTCGATCAGATCCTGGTCCCGCAGCTCGACCACCGGATCAAGCCGTGCAACTTCGTGATGCTCTTGCTGCGGATCCGGACCGAGCGCGC
>JAYVWH010001133.1:0-2583 GCA_043786265.1 Kofleriaceae bacterium
CGCTTTGACGATCAGCTCCCGCTCCACGCGGGCGGTCTCGGCCCGGACGGCCTCCTTGAGGGAGCCCGACAGCTCCGTGGCGTCGTCGCCATCGGCGTCGTCGCTGCCGACCGCTCCGGTCGACATCGGGACAGGCTGCGAGTGGGAGGCCGGCTCGCTCCCCGACGACACCAGCTGCAGATCGGCGCGCTCGATGCGGTCACCCTTGGTGAACAGGATCGTTCGCTCGAGGACGTTCTCCAGCTCGCGGATGTTGCCCGGCCAGCTGTGGGACTCGAGGGTCGTGAGGGCCTCGTCCGAGACGCCCGTGATCGCCTTCTTCAGGCGCTCGTTGAACTTCTTGATGATGTGCTTCACCAGCATCGGGATATCTCCCTGCCGGCGGCGCAGTGGCGGGATCTGCAGCGGTACGACATTGAGCCGGTAGAACAGGTCCTCGCGGAAGTTGCCGCGCCCGACCTCCTGCTCGAGGTCACGGTTGGTCGCCGTGATCAGCCGAACATCGACCTTGATCGTCCTGAGCCCGCCGACGCGCTCGAACTCGCTCTCCTGGATCGCGCGCAGCAGCTTGACTTGCATCTCGACCGGGATCTCGCCGATCTCGTCGAGGAACAGCGTGCCCTTGTCGGCAAGCTCGAACCGGCCCGGCTTGCTGGAGACCGCGCCCGTGAACGCGCCCTTCTCGTAGCCGAACAGCTCCGACTCCATCAGATTCTTTGGAATCGCGGCGCAGTTGATCTTGATGAACGGATCGTTCTTGCGGCCCGACTGCTCGTGCAGCGCCTTGGCGACCAGCTCCTTGCCGGTGCCGCTCTCACCCGTGATCAGGACCGTCGACGGGGTGTCGGCGACCTTGTCGATCACCGCGAAGATCGACTGCATCTCGACCGAGTTGCCGACGAGCCCGTACTTGCCGCGCGCCTCGGGCTCCGACGTCGTGTACAGCGTCGGCTGCGGTGCGAGGCGATTTGCAGCGACCTGACCGATCGCCTTGTCGACGATCACGCGGATCGAGTCCTGCTCGAACGGCTTCTCGATGTAGTCAAACGCGCCCGCCTTGATCGCCTCGACGGCCTGACCGACCGAGCCGTAAGCGGTGATCATGATGACCGGCACGTGCGGGTACTTGGCCGACGCAGTGCGCAGCACTTCCATGCCGTCCGCCCCCGGCATGCGCAGATCCGTGATGACGACGTCGACTTCGGCGAGCTTCTCGATCGCTTCGAGGCCACTCGCTGCCTGCACGACCTCGTGCCCCTCGCGGCGTAGCAGCGCGACGAGCACGCGACGCAAGTTCTGCTCGTCGTCGGCGACAAGGATCTTGGCCGGCTGCATGTTGGTCGCTAACCCTACACGATCGAGCCACGCTCGGCTCGGTGGTGGGTCACGAGCTTGCGGTCGAGGTCGCGGGTGCTGCTGCGGGCGCGTCTTCGTCGTCGGGCGACGGTGTGTTTGGCACCTCGGGCACCGGCGTCAGCTCGCCGTGCTCGCCGATCTGCGTGAGCCGCCCGGTCTCGGTAATGTCCTCGATCTTGTTCGCTGGCACCGGCTCGGCAGCCGGCAGGAACACGCTGAAGGTGGAGCCCTGTCCGATCGTCGAGCGGACCTCGATCGTGCCCGCGTGCTCGTTGATGATGCGGTGGCTGATCGCGAGGCCGAGGCCTGTGCCCTTCTGCTTCGTCGTGTAGAAGGGGATGAACAGTTTCTTCAGGCGATCGCGCGGGATGCCGATGCCGGTGTCCCTGAACCGGACCTCGCAGAACTGGCCGTAGCCGAGGCGGCTGCGCCGGCGGCGCGTGGTCAGCACCTCGAGGGTGCCGCCATCGGGCATCGCCTGGATCGCATTCTGGCCGAGGTTCAAGAACACCTGGAGCAGCGACTCGGGATCGCCTGCCACCATCGGCAGCTGATCGTCGGTGCGCACGCGCAGCTCGACCTTCGTCGGCGTGTCCTTCTGCAGCAGCTGGATCGTCTTGCGCACGACTGCGTTGAGATCGACTTTGTCGGCGCCTTCGCGGCCGGGGCGCTCGGCGCGGGCGTAGTCGAGGAACCGCGTCACGACGTTGTTCAGCCGGTTCGCTTCCTCGACGATGATCTGCAGAAATTCAGCGTTCTCCGCGCTCGTACTGCTCTGCGGCGGACCGTCGCTCGTCATCAGCAGCTGCGCGGCACCCTTGATCGCGCCGAGCGGGTTGCGAATCTCGTGCGCGAGACCGGCCGCCATCTCACCGAGCGCCGCGAGACGATCGCGCTCCTTGACGCGCTCGTAGGCCTGCGACGATTCGATCACGCGAGCAGCGCCGATCGCGAGCTGTCGGAAGACGTCGATGTCATCGGCATCGAATGCACTCTCGGTACGGTCGTCGCGCACGCATAACAGGCCGAGGAGCCACGGCCCTTGCTCGGTCTCGGCGGAGCCGAATAGCGGCAGGATCAGCGAAGCATGAAGCTCGTCGACGCGCGTCTTCAAGCCCTGCAGCGCGGACCGCTTCGCCTCGCCGTCAGTGGCCTGGCCGACCTCGTCGATCTCGCGCGTCAGCTGATCGAGATCGAGTAACCCACCGCGCACGCGGTCGAGCAGCG
>JAYVWH010001134.1:0-2769 GCA_043786265.1 Kofleriaceae bacterium
CAGACACCGGACGCGACACCAACCGACCGAGCGACTGTGCGCGCATCCGAACGAACGAATCAAGCTTCTCCTTCATGAACAAATGCGTACCTCGCGGCCCTGCGCCGTCGGGCACGAGCTCTCCACGCCGCACCGCCGCGTGAATTCCGCTCGCGCCGCGGTAGCGCAGATAGATCGCTGCATCCGCGCTCGTGAGGTACGAGCGCGTGAAGTTGTCGTTGGCGGCCGACATCGCGCTACCAGACAAGGAACAGAGCCGCGACCGCGACGGGCAGCAGCCATGGCCGCATGTTCACGGTCGCTCCGATGGCGCGGACGATGTTGCGAGTGGTGCTAGCGATCTTGGCGATGATGGCTTCGAACACGACGGTCTCCTTCACTCTCTTTCTTGCGAGCCCGCGGCAGTTCCGACCACGAAGGGAGATCGGCTTGTGCGCTTTGCTCCGCTCGCGCGGATCCCCTGCCCGGTTACGTGGGAGCAACGGGCTGCAAGTCGCGCCTGCCAGTGGTTGCCGACGACGGTGTATGTCTCTACTCGTATATGCCCACGACGAAGGCGCTCGGAACGTCTGGCACGATCATCTCCGGCATCTCGCGCGCAGACCGCTGGCCACTCCACCCTTCTCCCACGCCCCGATGAGCAGAGATATCGTCGAAACATGCTCGCCGATACGGCCGTTGAGTCGATGCGAGGTTTCTTTCTCGATGGCGCTGTTGCCGACGAGAAGTGCACCGAACACCGCGCTGGATATGGTCATGGAATCGATGCGAACATTCTTTCTCCCGCATCAGACCCATGTGCAGAGACGCTTCCCCATGGCGACGCTCTCTGGACAGGGTCGAACGCGGTAAGCAGCGACTTCGCGAGCGCAGGGTCGGCCACGACCGCGATGACGCCCGCCGCACGCACACGTCCACGGAACGATCACGAACTACGACCTTCCGGTCACCCACGTTACTCGGCGGGTCAGTAATAGGCTGGTGATGCGAAGACGCGGGCGTTGTTCACGCGCGACGCGGCCGAACGGGCGACCAATGGCGTGATCTCGCGGGGCTGCGCGAGGGCGCGAGGACAGAGCCGCAAGGTGATGACCGGGATCCGATGACCAAGAAGAAGCGTGCGAGGAAATGACCCCGGGGCTCTGCGGGATTCCGCGGCCACGATCGGCGTGCTCCGAGCATCCTATTTCCAGTAGCCGGGCTCGCGCTTCGCCGGGGCCACGGACACGACGAGCACCGTCTGGCCGGGCTCGTCGATCCGGTAGAACACGACGAACGGGAACACATGGACGACCGCGCGTCGGTAGTTCGGATCGTCCGGCCAGCGCTGGAAGTGCTCGGGCCCTTCGGCGACGCGCTCGATCGTCGCGTCGAGCTCGTCGAGGAACCGATCGCCGAGCCCGTGGCGCTTGAGCGTGTACTTCGCGGCCTCCGTCTCCGCCTCAAACGCTGCGGCCGGGCTCCACTCGATTCGCCAAGCCAAGGATCACCGCGTGCGCCGCGCCCGAAGCCGCGCTCGAACTTCCGGCCAGGGGATGCTCGGCTCCTCACCGGACTGGTACGCGTCCCACCGCCGCTCCAACTCGGCCTTGAAGGCGGCAGCCGCTTCTGGGGAGTCGTCAGCTTGCGTCGGATCGAGGCTCGCCAACAGCTCCTCCGCAACCGCCGCGCGTTCCTCGTCGGTCAGAGCGAGGGCTTGGGCGATAACCTTGGCAGCAGCAGGCGTGGCCATATGACCAGGGTACCGCGGCCGGAACCTCGCCGGTAGCGGCCTCGCTCTCCGACAAGGCACTCGAGGGTCGGACGCCAAAGACGGCTACGGCTAAGACGTTCAAGCACCGTTTCGCGGGGGCTGATGTGCGTGACCGTCGGCTGTCGCCCCGGCCAGCCGGGCGCCCGAACCCCGTAAGCGTGCTCACGTTTAGCGGCATCGGGCCAGACGCCGCCCGCTCGAGGCCAGGCGGCTTCGGCCTGGACCTGGGCGAGCACATCGGGCACCGCGTTGTCATCAACATTGCCGTCGGCCGCGTCCTCTGCGAGTCGGCGAGCGATCCGGCGCATGAGCCGGTCGAGGATCACGTTCGCCGACGCAAATCGCGTGGGCACTCTGCCGATGCACCACAACGATCCCTTCGACAGCGTGCTCGTTGCTCAGGCACTCGAGGACGGGATTCCGATCGTGAGCTGCGATCCACAGGTCGCGCGCTCCGTTCAAATCGTCTGGTAAGTGTGTATACGATCGCATTGCATGGGCCATGCGCTGATGGCACGAGCCGTCACGTGCAGCAGCCCACCACCTTGGCGCTCAACGCCGTCTATACGGACGGGACGCGAACCGTTGTCGCCGGTGATAACACCGTGCTCGAATTCGGTGCCGATGGCATCTGGCGATCGGTTGCAATGCCTTCATCGCCTTCATTCCCGCCGGGACTCGTTTTCGATAGCGTGTTCGCGCTCGGCACCGCTACGTACGCCGGAGCGCGAGGCTTGGTATCGCCAGGTGGGCTGTTCATGGATGTTGGGGGCACGCTCACGCAGGTCTCTGCCACCCCCGTCTTTGGGATCTGGGGCACCGCCAATCCGTTGCGCATCGTCACCGTCGGGCTCGAGGTGATCTAGAGCACCGACGGCGTGACGTTCCTGCAGACCAGCACGACGACCGCGCACGGGGCGAACTACCTGCGTAGCGTGTGGGCCGCCCCGGACGGCACGTGGTTCGCGGTCGGAAACGGCGGGACCGCGATCCGTCGCCTGCCCGGCGGGAGCTGG
>JAYVWH010001135.1:0-3639 GCA_043786265.1 Kofleriaceae bacterium
ACCCCGGTCCCTTACTGATTGGATTCCAGGACCCGATCCGGTTCGCATTGATCGCGCCGCTCACGAACAGGGGCAACGCGAGGCCGAGCACGAACGGGAGGATCGCGCTACGTCGCCACACGAGCAGCGTCAGGCCAAGCAGGGCGGCGATGGCAACGTTCTGATAACGCACGCCGGCTGCCGCACCGGCGCACAGTCCCGCGATCGCGGCGAGGATGAATGCCGAGCGGCGCGACCGAGCGATGTCGCGGATCCGACCAGTGAGATCGAACGCCGCGAGCACGAGAGCTACTGCGAGCATGTGTGGCCAGACGCCCTGCGCGTACTCGATCGAGAAGCTGGCCAGGACGAACGTGGCAAGCGCGAGCCAGGCCAGGTCGATCCGGCCCGTCGTGCGGCGCGTGATGCTGTGCACGAACCAGGCGCACACGATGAACGCGAGCACCTGAAGTGCGATGAGGCCACGCACTCCAAATACGCTGAACGGAAGCGCGAACAACGCATACAGGGGCGGGGCCACAGAGGCCACCGGCGTCGACGTCACATCGCGTGACTGGGCGGCCGCGTCGAACGCGAGCAATGCGCGCGATGGCGGGAGCCCCTCGGTCGCGGCGACGTGAAAACTGCCGTCGCGCAACCCGACGATGGTCGCGATGTAGTTGTCCTCGTCGATGATGAAGATGCCCGGGACCGCGGTGAGCCACAGGATCGCAGCGAGTGCGACGAGGACCGCCGGCAGCACGAATTTTTGCGGGGGCAGATTCACCTGCAGTCAGGGCCCCGCTGAGCCACTCGCACGGCTGCCCGTGGACTCCGGAGGCATCTCATCCCATCCCATCGATCGGGCCCATCCGGCGAACGTGCGTTCGATCTCGTCCGGCTGCATGGTGGAGGCGAGAACCTCGCGCGCGACTTGCGGCTCACCGGCTCTGTAAGCGAGCTCGGCGAACCCGAACGCGGACTTCGGTGCGACCTTGATCTGGTCCTTGTAGGGCTCGAGCACCTCGAACGCACGCCCCCATAGCTCGAGCCCGGCAAAGGCACTTGCGCGTGCCCGCAGCTGTTCAGGGCCCGTTGTCGCCTGCGCACGTTCGGACTGGGCGCGGGTCTTGGCGATCAGTCCGCTCAACCCCTGGACCGCCGGTAGCGGGAGGTTGTTGCCAGCCTGGGCGAGCAGGGCAGTGGCGTCGTCATATCTGCCCCCGCGGGCGAGCGCGAGAGTCGCCGTGATCAGCGCGGTCGTACACCGTGGACATTTGTCGACACCAGCTTGCGCCAGAGCGAGTGCGCCGGGGTCGTCACCGAGGCGCGAGTGTAGAGTCGAGCGGAGCCCGAGCAGCGCCAGCTCCTGTTCGACCATCTCTCGCTCGTACTGCGGGCTGCCAGTACGGATCCGGAATTCCAGCCTGGGGAGCTGCAACACCGCTTCAGGCTGTTTGCGCGCGAGCATGTCGAGACAGAACGTGTCGATCGCCTCGAGGGTCTTCCGGTCGCGGTCTGGCGTGAGACGCGCGATCAGATCCGCGACGGTCGTGGCTACCCCGACGTCGAGGGTCCGGTTCGCGTTGTGGTTCAGCATCTCCAGTGTCTCGCGCAACGCAGCGCTATATCGCTTGGCGAGAAATGCCGCTCGAATACGCCCCCGGCGGGCTTCCCCGCTGTCAGGGTGAAGAGCAAGCTCGCGCTCCCAGAACGTCGCTTCGTCGGCAAAGTCGCCAGCTCGGCGCACCGCCTGTACGGAGAGCGCAACGATCGCCAACGCGGCCACGCCGGATAACCAGCGGGCCCGCCGATGCGCGACCAACGAGCCCGCTGCAAGCGCGAGCCCGAACACCGGCAAAAACAGAAATCGCTCCGACACCAACGTGAGCATCTGCGTGTTCACGATGTTCGATGTCGGCACAAGCGTGACGAGGAAGAATGCGATGCCGACCGTGACACCTGGGATGCGTCGACGAAGCAGGAACGCCGTGCTGACGAATCCAACTACAGCCGTCGCGCCCAGCGCGATGTACGCCGGATCGGCCACGCGTTCGCCACTGACAAAGTGGACGAGCCCGTGCTGAACCGAGAGGCCATGTGGAACGAACGTCAACATGACAAAGCGCCCAAAGCTCTCCAGCACGAGCAGCAGGTGCGGGACCACGGGCAGCGCATCGGTCGGCAGCTCGATCGCTTTGATCGGCATCAGGACGGCGCGCGCTGCGAGGTAGGCGCCCGCGATCACCATCTGTGGGATCGCGACTCGAACGACACCGATGAACCCACGCCAGTCGAGGGGCCGGCGTTCAGCGGCGACCCATGCCTCGATCATCACAAAGGCCGGCAGGATGATCGCCTGCTCCTTGCTGGTATAGGCCAGCAGCGTCCCGGCAGCTTCGAGCAGGACGCCGCCGTGCTGTCCGCGCAGTCGACGTGCAACGCCCTGACTTGCGAGCAGCACCGCAGCCATGCAGATCACGTCGGTGCGGCCGGAGATCCAGGCCACGCTCTCGGCTTTTGTCGGATGAACGAGGAACAGCAGCGTCGCCAGCGCCGCGGGCCACACCGCGCCACCCAGCCACCGCCGGAGGACAAGAAAGCCAAGGCTTCCTACCACCGCGTGCCATAGCAGATTAGTCACGTGGAAGACCGTCGAGGTACCGCCGCTCAGCGACCAGTCAAGCGCGTACGTCGCGGAGACGGCTGGGCGCCAGTACGCGATCCGTCCTGGGGTACGGATCGCTTCGTCGCTGACGTTCCAGAAGTCGTTCACGAACCAGTGTGGCCACGCAGAGAACGAGTGGACGTACTGGTTACCGGCGATCAGGAGCTTGTCGTCGTAAATCCAGCCTCCCGTGATCGCAGGCGCGAACACGAGAGTCCCGACGAGCGCCACCGCGATCGCGACGAGCCATGGTGGCGGCGGCCACCTCACTCGAGGGGCTCCGGTTGGACGGTGTCGGGCTCGACGAGTAGATCGTGACCGCCGGTGGCGAGGTCAACCATGTCGAAGCCGGGTTGCAGGCGCGATCCGATCAGAATGTAGAACGTCGGGGCCACGCTCGGACGTTCGCGCTTCCATTGTCCTTCGAACTTGGCGCGCTCCTGCATCACTTCGGTCGCGACGCTGCTGGCGTCCTTCTGTTCGAGGTCGGCCAACGCTTTGATCAAACGCGCGCGCGTGGGTCCGGGCGAGCTCACAAGCAAGAGCTCTCGCAGCCCGGAGATCGCGCGGTCGTGCTGGCCGAGCTTGGTACGCATCGTTGCCGCCCACGTCGCGACCCCCATGGGGGCGCCGGGTTTTCGGATTGCGGACTCGATCAACAGCGTACCCCTCTCGTCCCAGATCCGTTGCTGCGCATGATCGTCCGTCTTGAGGTCCTGTGTGTAGATCTGCCCGGCGAGGTACGGCAGATGCCAGTCATCGGGGAATGCCTGGATCCCCCGTTCGAGAAGCGTGATCGCGCGCTCGTAGACGGCCTGGCCGACACCGTGCTTCGCGAGCGTCATGGCGTTTGCGCCCGTGTCGAAGACGCGACGAAGGTGGGGATCTAGTGTCGCGATCGCTTCCGCGAGGTCGGCCACGCCGTCGCCGACGCTGTCCTCGGTCATGAAGTATCCGAGCATTCGCACGTACAGCAAGTCGGCTGCTGCTTC
>JAYVWH010001136.1:0-2691 GCA_043786265.1 Kofleriaceae bacterium
CTCAGCGTGCACGAGGCCAAGGACGAGGCCGCGATGCTTGCAGCACTCCCCGCGAGCTGCCACCTCTACGCGTTCGACGAGCGCGGCGAGGCGATGACCACGCAGCAGTTCGCCGATCTGCTCGCAGCCGAAGCTCAGCACGGCGGCGGGGCAGTGGTCGCCTTTGCGATCGTCGGCGCCGACGGGCACAGTGACCTCGTCCGCACGCGCGCCAAGAAGCTGATCGCGTTCGGCAAGCTGACGATCGCGCACCGCATCGTGCGCATCCTCGTGCTCGAACAGCTCTACCGCGCGTTCAAGATCCTGCGCGGCGAACCGTATCACCGCGACTGAGCTACTCGGCCGGCTTCGCGTCGAACGCGCTGTCGAAGTCGACGTAGACCATGCAGAGCCGAACGCTAGCGGGCGCGTTTGATCGCGCGGTCCATCTCACGCTTGTCGTCCGCTTCTTTCTTCACGGCCCGCTTGTCGTGCTGCTTCTTGTGCGTCACCAGCGCGAGCTCGACCTTCACGCGATGCGCCTTGAAGTACATCGACAGCGGAATCAGCGTGAAGCCCTTCTGCTGGACCTTGGTCGCGAGCTTGTCGATCTCGTGCTTGTGCAACAGGAGCTTTCGCACGCGCTCGAGGTCGTGCCCCCAGCGGTTCGCCTGCGAGTACTCGTTGATCGAGACCTTGTGGAGGAACGCCTGGCCTTTGCGAAACTCGACGAACCCGTCGGCGATCACGACGCGCGCATCGCGCAGGCTCTTGACCTCGGAGCCTACGAGCGCGATGCCCGCCTCGATCCGGTCGTGAACCACGAAGTCGTGCGTCGCCTTCCGGTTGGTGGCGATGACCTTGAGGATCTCGTCGGGCTTCGCCTTCATCGGGTCACCACTCGCCGACGTTCTTCATCGATGTCCACGGCTCGGACGGCGCGAGTGCGGCGCCTCGTTGCAACAGCTCGACCGAGATCAGATCTGGCGAGCGCACGAACGCCATCCGCCCGTCGCGCGGCGGACGCGAGATCGTGTAGCCGTGATCGACCAAGCGCTGGCTAGCCACGTAGATGTCTGCGACCTCGTACGCGAGGTGACCGAAGTTGCGCCCGCCGCTGTACGCCTCGGTCTGGTCCCAGTTGTAGGTCAGCTCGACCTGCGGAGAGTCGCTGTCTGCTTTCTCGCCGAGGAACACGAGGGTGTACTTACCCTGCTCGCTGTCACGGCGGCGGATCTCCTGCAGGCCGAGGCCGTCGCAAAAGAACCGCAGCGCTGCCGGAAGGTCGCGTACGCGGACCATCGTGTGCAGATAGCGCATGGCGGGTAGGTAGCACTTCTGGGTATGTTCGCGCCATGAGCGCGCCCAACGTCCTCGTCAGCTTTCGCCTCGACCGAGACAAGCCGTTGCGCCTGCGCTGGCTTGCCGCCGACGGTGTACCCGGAGACGGCTACAAGGCCCAGATCACGGCGATCAAGCTGCAGGGCGGAGCGCGCCTCGCGATGGATAACTCCGCGATCCTCGAGCAGACGACCGCGGACCCCGCCAGTGGCAGCGGTGCGTACACGCTCACGTTCAACGGTATGGTCGGCTACGCAGGCAACCACCCGGATCACGCCGCGGTCGACAAGCTCGACGAGCAGGAGATCGAATACGACCTCGAGTTCATCCACGATGACACTGGTCGCATTGCCGTCGAGGACACCGATTTCCGCGTCGTGGAGCGCCCGCACGGCGTGGCACGCAAGGTAACCAAATCTTCATGAGAGACGACTCGCCCAGCCGCACGGCAGCCTTTGTCGCCGCGGCCCGCCAACTCGGCCAGCTGCTTCCCGACGACGCACGCCTCGTCGACGATCCGTACGGTGCCGCGTTCACGTCGGTCAGCGCGTCGGGCGTGATCGACCGCGAGACTCAGCGCCTGCGCCCACTTGCCGCCATGCCCGGCATGAAGCAGTGGATCCTGTACATGCAGGTCCGCACCCGCGTGATCGACGACGCCCTCGCGGCGTTCATCACCGGCGGTGGCCGCCAGGTCGTATTGCTCGGCGCCGGCTACGACTGCCGCGCACTGCGCATGCCCGAGCTGGTCGACGCCAACGTGTTCGAGGTCGATCACCCCGCGACGCAGGGACACAAGCGCCGCACCCTCGACGAGCTCGGTGTCGACTCGCCGGTCACCTACGTGACGTGGGACTTCGAAGCGCGCCCGATGGACGACTTGCCCGACGCACTCGCCGAAGCGGGACTCGACCGCGCCGACCCGGTGTTCACGATCTGGGAGGGCGTCACGATGTACCTGACCGAGCCCGCGATCGATGCATCGCTGCGCGCGATCCGCGCGTGGAGCTGCGCCGGAAGTCAGCTCGCGATGACCTACTTCGCGAAGTCGCGCATCACCAAGCCGTCGCTGATCACGCGTGCGATGAAGGCCGTGGTCGGGGCGTTCGGCGAGCCGTGGAAGTTCGGCTGGCAAGCTGACGAGCTGCGCGGCTACCTCGCGGAGCGCAACCTCGAGCTGGTCCGCGACGTCGCGATGGCGGATGCCGCGGCCGAGCTGTTGCCGCCAAAGTTTGCTAGCGCGCTCGTCGGCCCGGAGCGCCGTTTCGCCCTCGCGGCTGCCCCAGAATCGCTCGCTATCATCAGATAGCATGAGGCGTGCGATCCAGCACGCAAGTCCCGGCTGTGCCGGGGCGCGCAGCAGCGCCGAAG
>JAYVWH010001137.1:0-2131 GCA_043786265.1 Kofleriaceae bacterium
TATCGTCACTTGATGCTGGTCTACCGGATCATCGGGACCGGAACGCCATCGCTGAAGGGCAAGCACTCCGAGCTGCTCGAGAGCGGCCGCAAGACGCGGTTCTTTCCGGCGCTGTGGGACGTCCGCGACGAGGTGTTCAGTGACTGGACGGCGGCGCAAGCGGCCAAGGGCAACGAGACCGGCTACCACGGTTGATGCGCGCGATCGCCGCGATCCTGTGCGTGACCGTCGCGGGCGCCGCGGGGTGCGAGCTCGCGGTCAAGCATCCTGCGATCACCGCGGGGATCGTCGGTACGACCGTGGGGCTCGGCACCTGCGAGATCGGGACGAACTTCGAGAGCAATGGAGCGTGCGCCCTGATCGGCGGCGGTGCTGGGCTGGCACTGCTCGGGGTGGTCGGGCTCGCCATCCTGCTCGGTGGGGAGGGCCATACGGTGCTGATCCAGGAGCCGCTGACCGAGCAGCCACCGCCGATCGTTCGCGACCGGAAGAAGGCGCCGACGCCCGAGCCGACGCCGACGCCCGAGCCGACGCCGACGCCGACGCCCGAGCCGACGCCCGAGCCGACGCCCGAGCCGACGCCCGAGCCACCGCCCACCTCGCCGTGATAAGCCACTGGCATGGCTGATCCAGTCGCCGAGAGCCTGCTCGAGTACCGCAAGCTGTTCCCCGCGCTCGAGGACTGCGTGCATCTGATCTCGCACTCGCTGGGCTGCGTCCCGGCGCAGGCGAAGGAGGACCTCGGCGTGTTCTTCGATCTGTGGCAGACCAAATCGATCAACGCGTGGAGTGATTGGCTGCCCGAGGTGGATCGCGCGGCCGAGCGGATCTGCAAGATCATCTCGGCGACGCCGGGCACCGTGATCATGCACCAGAATGTCTCGGGCATCATGGCCGTGATCGCGTCGTGCTTCGACTACAAGCCCGAGCGCAACAAGGTGGTCTACGAGGCGCTGCAGTTCCCGACGGTGTCGTACGTCTGGCAGGCCGAGCAGCGGCGCGGCGCGGAGTGCGTGCTCGTACCGTCGAAGGACGGCATCACGATCGATACCGATGCGATGTGTGCCGCGATCGACGAGAAGACGCTCGTGGTTCCGATCTCGCATGTCGTGTTCTCGTCGGCGTACATCCAGGACGTGAAGAAGATCGTCGCGCGCGCCAAGGAGGTCGGCGCGCACGTGATCCTCGACTGCTACCAGTCGGTCGGTACCTTGCCGCTCGACGTGATCGACCTCGGCGTGTCGTTCGCCTGCGGCGGCTCCGTGAAGTACGTGTGCGGTGGGCCGGGGGCGGCGTGGCTCTACGTGCGCAAGGATCTGATCGAGGAGTTCTCGCCGCGCGTCACCGGCTGGTTCGGCAACGAGGCCCCGTTCGCGTTCACGATGCCCGACCAGAGCTATGCGGATAACGTGTGGCGCTACATGGGCGGTACGCCGGCGATCGCGGCGCTGTATCAGTCGCGCGCGGGCCAGCAGATCATCGGCGAGATTGGCGTTCGCAAGATCCGCGACAAGAGCCTGGCGATGACCCAGACCTGCATCGACTGGGTCGACGAGCTCGGGATGAAGCTCAACAGCCCGCGACCGGCGGAGCAGCGCGGTGGCAGCGTGGTGTTCGACTTCGTCGGCGCGGCCGATGTCTGCCGCGAGCTCAACCGCCGCAAGTTCTTCTGCGATCACCGCCCGACTGCGGGCATCCGCATCGCGCCGCACTTCTACACCAAGCCCTCCGAGCTCGAGCTGTTCTTCGGCGAGCTCAAGAAGATCCGCTCGGGCTCCGGTCGTTAGCTGGCAGGCGGCGCGACGCCTAGATCGCGGGCCCACGCACCGCGCGCGACCAGGCGGCGGCCACGTGCGCGTGCCGCTTCGTCGAGCCCGCTGGACAGCGCAGCGCCAAGCGCATCGACGAGCTCGGTGGCGGTGGCGAACCGAGCTGCAGGCTCCTTCGCGAGGCCAATCGCGAGGACGAGGTCGACGTCCTCGGGCAGCGAGGTCAGCGAGCCGGGGCGGCGCGGTCCGGTGTGCACGACGCGATAGAGGACGTCGGCGATGTCGCCGCCGCTGAACGGAGCGTGGCCGGTGAGCGTGCGGTAGGCGAGCGCGGCGAGCGCGTAGAGGTCGGTCCGGTGGCT
>JAYVWH010001138.1:0-2768 GCA_043786265.1 Kofleriaceae bacterium
CGGCGATCAAGGTCGCCGGCAACGTGCTGTCCAAACCGAAGCGGGCGACGCGGCTCGCGGTGATCAAGTAACTTCCCAGTCCGGTGCCTGGCGATCGGACCCTCGGTCTGACCGTGGCCGAGCACAGCGACGTCGACATCGGAGCGATCGCGGCTGCACCCCTGGCCCTATGCGCTCGGGGCACGTGGTGCCGCAATCCGGTACAGCTCACGACGACAGCGAGTCGAGCGCCTCGTCGAGGTTGGCCGTCGTCGTCGGTGCGAGCAGGAGCTTGCCGTGCGCGCCGTGGACCTCGCACGCCGGCGCCTTGTCGCATTGATCGAGGCACGGCACCGGCGCGATCGCGAAGCCTTTGCCCTTGCGCCAGCGCTGGACCAGGTGGTCGAGCATGTCGAGAGCGCCATAGCGCTGGCACGTCCCGACACACACCCTGATCTCGAGCAGAGCCTCGGGCCCGACGCGCAGCTCGGTCGCGAGCGAGACCGCCGCGAGGTAGTGGCTCGCGGGGCGGCCGCGATCCTCGGCGAGCTCGGTGAGCTCGGCGATCCCGACGACCTCGTCCTGAGCAATTTCTTCGGTCGCGGTCGCCTGCCCGTTCTGCAACATCATGCTGAGCGATGGGATGAAGCAGCGGAACGTCGACGACAAGATCCAGGTGCTCGACATCGCCGAGCTGGTCGCGCTGTCAATTCCGGACGTGCCGGTCGGCAACCTCGTCCGCAGGAAAGATCGCGGCGCCGGCTCCGCGGCTGGCGCACCGTCGAAGAAGTCGGACTAGGGTCGTCGAGGCATACCGCCACGAAGTCGCCGACGAGATCCGTCGCGAGATCGTGTCATGCCGGCGGCGCGTCACGGCCTTTCGGCTGTGTATGATGCGCTTTGATGAGAGCTTGGACTTGTGGTCTGCTGCTCGCGCTTGGCGGTTGCGGCCTTGGCGACGACACCGCCGATGGCAACCGCGCACAGTGCGCCGAGGGCGGTGCCCTGAATGATACGTGCACGAAAGCGATCACCACGCCCGAGCAGGCGTGCTGGCGCATGGTCGATTGCGGTGCGATCCCGTTGCACCGTAACGGCCGATACGACTTCGACTGGACCCGGTGCGTCGAGAAGATCCAGAACACGGGCGACGTCGAGTCGCGGTTGATGGTCGCGTGTATCCGGGCATCGACGTGCGATCAGCTCAAGGTCACGCGCGACGCGTGCTTCGCGTTCGGAGAGAACTGATGCGTTCTCTCCTCGTACTCGTGTTCCTCGCGCTGGTTGCCGGCCGGGTCAGTGCGCAACCGGCCAACGTTCCCGATCTGATCAAGCTGATCGAGAACCAGCCTAATGACATGGATCGGTCGACGTGGAAGGAGAAGCGCCGTGATGCGGCGCGCAAGCTCGGTCAGACCAAGGACAAGCGTGGCGTGCCCGTGCTGATGAAGCTCGCGGAGAGCGAGACGTTCGACATCGTCGGCGAGATCTCGATCGAGGCTCTCGGTGGGATGGGTGATCAGAGCGCGGTTCCGACGCTGCAGGGGATCGTCGCCGATACGACGCGTGACAAATCCTCGCGCGACCTCGCGAAGAAGGCGCTCGCCAAGCTCCATGCACCCGAAGTGGCGACGGCGGGAACCGGGACGGCAGCCGCGACCGGTACCGGCACGACGACGACGACCACCACCACGGCCACCACCGGTACGGGCACGACCGGGACGAAGACCGGCAGCGGCACGAAGACGGGCACCGGAACGACCACGACCACGGGCGGCACGACGACCGCTACCGGAACCGGCGGCGGCACCGCGACCACGACGACGACCGGAGGCAGCACCGCGACCGGTGCCACCGGATCGGGCTCCACCGCGGTAACAACCGGCGGCGGCGAGACGGGTCTCGAGACCGGCGGCGGCCGCGGCACTGAAGGCGGCGGTGACGTCACCAGCGGGACCGGCGCGGGCCTGACGACGATCGAGGGCACGCCTGATCTCGGTGATGACGTGATCGCGGCCACCAACCGGTTGACGTTCGCGCTCGGCACCATTGGCCTCCGCGTCCAGAAGACGCCCGCCGATGACGCGCCCGACAATCCCGACAAGCGGTTCGATTTCGACGCGGACGTCGCTGCGCACTACCTGCGCCGGCTCGACATGGAGAACAAGGCATACGGCGTCAACGTCGATGCGCAACTCGTGACCGGCTGGGTCAATCCCGAAGGCGCCGGGTCGACGCGCGGCGCGATCCTGAACATCGGGGCGGGCGGCGAAGCGCGGTTCTACTCGGGCAAGCTCTACGGTATCGGCAAGGCGGCGACGTCGCTCGCGGTCACGTACATCGCGTTCACCGACGCGAACGATGCCACCAACAGCGTCAAAGACACGTCGACGCAGTTCGACTTCCAGGTCGCGATCGGCGGCGGTTACGGCCGCGTCGTGGACGTCGGCGGTGCGATCCGCGTGCGCCGGCTCGCGAGCATGCTCGATGCGGCGCGCGCACTCGGCAAACCGCTCGATGCCGCGGTCGCCAAGAAGCTGCAGCTGACATGGTGGGCGCTGCGCGGCGAGCGCAGCTCGTTCCGCTCGTTGATCGCCACGGTCGCGATCCTGCGCGAAGCGGGCATCCTGCTCGGCGAGCCGAACGCGGTGATCACGTACGAGATCCTCACGGTGCTGCGCGATACGCAGCTCTACATGCGTCCGTCCGGCTTCGATGCGCAGCTCGTGATCGGCGAGGGCTACCTCAGGCGCCCCGCCGATCCGAACAACCCGGACCGGTGCGTGCTT
>JAYVWH010001139.1:0-2396 GCA_043786265.1 Kofleriaceae bacterium
AGCTGCTCGAAGCGCGCAAGCGGCTGCAGGGCGAGCACGACAACCTCGCGCAACAGGTCAAGGAGAGCGAGGCCAAGGGCGAGGATGCGACCGAGCTGAAGAAGAAGCTCGCCGATCTCGACAGCCAGCTCGAGACATCGACGGCCGAAGCGCTGTCGCTCGTCAGCGGTAAGGTCGATGCAATGACCCAGGCGGTCGACAAGGCGACGGCGATCGCCGGTCGCGAGGCCGAGGTCGCGTCACGCGAACGCATGCTCGGCGACCGCGAGGCGCGCATCGCCGAGCGCGAAAAGCTGCTCGCACAGCGTGACTACGACTCCGCGCAGCGCTGGAAAGAATCGTGCGGTACGGGCGCAGCACCGGTGATCATCCAGCAGGCCGCGCCCAAGAACGGCAGCTACACCAATCGTGACGTCAGCGCGCAGATCCAGAAGGCGAAGACCGCGATGGCCAAGAAGGGCCTGATCAACTCCGACCTTCCGGCCCAGGCCCAGCAGCTCGAGAGCGACGCGAGCAAGGCGATGAACGAGAACGACATGAGCAAGGCCTACTTCGCGGCCTCTCAGCTCGTCGCCACCGTCGATGCGATCCAGGTCAACCGCGCGTTCATCCAGGCCAAGACCGCGCGGCTCTCGGCTGCGATCAAGACGACCAAGGTCGACGAGCAGACCAACAAGGAGCTCGCCAGCATCCTCGGTGACGTGATGAACAGCTACAACAACGGTGACTTCGGGGCCGCGAACCGCCGGCTCAACAACCTCGCCGCGAAGCTCAAAGGCGCCTGACCGCGCTGGCTCAGCACTTGTCGCCGCCGACGCGGCGACAGTTCTGGTAGTCCGGAAAGCGATGGGCGAGCGCGGCGGCGATGAAGCCGGCTGCGACCGCGAGGCCGAGAACGACGGGTACGGTCACGATCGGACGGCGGTACCACGGTGGATCGACGTAGTTGATGGTGTCACGCCCAATGGGCTTGCCCTGGATGTCGTGCTCGATGATCGGGTACTGCTTCATCGACACTTCGATGCTCGTGGTCTTGCCGTAGACGACGTCGACGAACTTCACGAAGTTGTGATACTGCGGGTGCGTCACCGTGACAGCGTGCGTACCGACGGGGAGCGCGAGCTGCTTGTTGGTCGCCAGCTGGACGCGGGATCCGTTGACCAGAACGGTGGCGTCTACGACGTCGAACACGAAGCTCACGGTGCCGCGATAGCGGTCCGGATCGAGAAGGCGAATCGCGGCGCCCGCGGGGGAGTCGTCGTCGTTGGCCGCACCCACGGAGAGCGTCGTGGAGCGCAGCTCGCGCCCGGCTGCGACGTCGGTGGTCTTGAGATAGACGACCTTGCTGTCACCGAGGCCGCCCACCTCACCTGTGATCACCAGCTGCGCGCCGACGAGCTTGCCGAGCTCGGTCACGCACGCGGCCTCGCCCTCGCACTGCTTGAGCGCTGGCTTCTTCGCCTTGTCGATCGCGGCCGACACGGCGGCGGCGGTGATGATCTTGGTGCCGGGCAGAGCGGCGACCGCCTGCTCGATCTGGGCTACCAGCTTCTTGGTCTCGGCGGAGTTGTCCTCGGCGCCGAGCGTCGAGAGCGGCGTGATCGCGACGATGCGATCCGCGGCGGCGGTCGATGCGAGCGCAGCGATGAGGACGAGGCCCGCGATCAGTCGCATGTGCGCATGCCTCCGTCGGCGGGGTAGGTGCACGTCGTGACATGGCCCGCGTTTCTACCGATCAAGATCGCCGTGAGGATGACGACAGCGCCAACGCTGCCGATGAACCACGGCCGCGTGTAGATCGGCGAGCGCTCCTTCTCGATCGTGCGCCCCGTACCGGTGGTCTCGCCGCTCTGCAGCAGGCGCACGACGACCGGGCTGACCTTCTGGAAGTTGACGTCGACGTCGCTATCGAAGGCGTCGTAGCCCTTCGCCTCGACGCGTAGCTTGTGCTTGCCCAGCGACAACTTCGCGAGCACACCGTTGTTCGCGAGCGGGGTCTTGCCGAGGGTCTTGCCATCGAGTGTGACCTCTGCGCCGACGAGATCGGTCTGGATCTGCAGCGCACCGTTGATCTGCTGGGGAGCGAGCAGTCGATACGCCGCGACGCGCACGCCTTCGATGAGCTCGTCAGGGCTGCCGCGCAGCGGGTCGCTCTGGATGCGCTGCGACTTCGACGTGGCGACGTCGACGACCTTGATGTTGAGGACGTAGTTGTCGCCGAGCGAGCCGACGGTACCGGTGACGACGAAGTCGACGCCGAGGCGCTTGCCGATCGCGGTCAGGCACTTCTCTTCGCCGGTGCAGTTCTGCTCGGCGGCTGTGATCGACCGTTCGATGTCGCGGCGGCTTGGCTGCGGGACTTTATCCAGGCGGTCGAGCTCCATGCGGAACAGGGT
>JAYVWH010001140.1:0-5757 GCA_043786265.1 Kofleriaceae bacterium
TCACCGAACAGACTCGGCGAACCGCGGCGCACGACGATCGCCTGCGCGTGCAGCGTTCCAGCCGGCGCCTCACCGCGCACGTAGAACGATCGATCCGTCGGGACCTCCTGGTCCGGTCCGTTATCGCCGAGCGTGATGATGGGTAGCTCACCGGCCGCCACGCTGCGCGTGAGGCCGAACAAGATGCAAAGCGCGAATGGTCGCAACAGGATCCCCCAGCCGAAATGGTCGCCATAAAACCGAGCAATTATAAGTTTTTCACCCGATAAAAAACGAACGTTTGCTTTTCTATTGAAGTCACCACCCCGCCTAGCCTATTCCATGGGCATGCCCCGCCGCGCCCTGCGCCCCAGCGCTGACCGCATCCTCGTCGCCGCCGAGCAGCTGTTCGCGACTAACGGCTATGGCGACGTATCGCTGCGCCAGCTGATCGCGGCGACCGGCGTATCCACGACGGCCTTCTACGCGCGGTTCGATTCGGTCGACGCGGTCCTCGATACGCTTACCCAGCAGCTATTCACCGATCTGCAGCAGGAAGCGGCCAAGGCCTTGCCGCTGGCCCGCAACCTCGACGACGGGATCGAGCGAGGCATCGACATCCTCTGTGATCGGTTCACGCGGCGAAAGTCGCTCGTCCGGCTCGTCATCGCGGAGACCGGCTCGGTCCAGCCAACGATGATGATCCGGAAGCGCGCGTACGCGATGCTAGTCGGCTTCCTCGCTCACTATCTCCGCGCGCTCACTGGCCGCGGCCGCATCGACGTTGCTAACCCCGAGGCTACCGCATGGGCCCTCGTCGGCGCGCTCGAGATGCAGCTCACGCGCTGGGCGGTGTGGGACGAGCTCGATACCGACCAGCTGCGCGTGAGTCTGTTATCGGTCGCTCGCGCGATCTTGCCAAAGGAGCGTACGTGATTCGTCCCCTGCTCGCCCTCGCCCTCATCTCTGCCTGCTCCGATCCAGCGACGACCGTCGTGATGATCGCCGGCAGCGAGGCACCCGCCTACGGGACGACACCGTTCCCGACCGACGCACTGCGCGAGGGTGATCACCTCGCGAAGCTCGAAGGGCTCGAGACCGTCGTCGAGCGCAACGCCGAGAAGGTGGCTCTCAACCTTGCGGCCCTCGACGGGTTCGGTCTGCGCCCCCTCGTCGAGTTTCCAGTCACCGCGCCGATCGATCCGGCTACGGTCGAGGGTCACGCATTCGTCCTCGATCTCGAGACCCGCCGCGAGATCGCGATGGAGTGGCGCTTCGACGCGGTGCGCAACGTGATCCAGGGCAAGCCGCTCAGTGGTGAGCTGCTGCGCGAAGGCGCCGCGCACGTCGCATTCGTCACGACCGATGTCCTCGATGCGAGTGGTGCGCCGATCGCGCGGTCGGGCGCTCTCGATGATCTCTCCGGGCCGCGCTGGGCTTCGACCGCCGCCGCACTGCATGCCATCTCCCGCGACGACATCGCAGGCTTCACCGTGTTCACGACGCAGCACGCGAGTGCACCGCTCCTCGCCGCGCGCGAGGTCCTCGCCACATTGCCACCGTCGACCCTCACGTTTCCCGATGCAGGCGTCATCTTCAACTCGACCTCCGCGCTCGATAGCGTGATCGGCCAGGCGACGCGCGCCACCGACGGTCCACGCTCCGGCCTCGAACGCTGGGGCAACGACAACGCGACCGGCATCGCCCACGACCACGTCGGTGTGGTCGGCTCGGGCGTGATGACGAGTGCGCGGTTCCGCCAGGATGACACCGGCACCAACGACGGGGACGACGAGACCTTCACGCGCCCGCCGACGGTGATCTCCGTTGACAACATCCCGGTAACTTTCGTCCTACCTGCGACCGCGATGCCCGCGACCGGCTACCCGATCGTGATCTACGGCCACGGCCTGGGCGCGAGTCGCGATCAGCTGCTGTCGTTCGCCGAGCCGCTGACCTCGCGCGGCTACGCCGTCGTAGGCATCGACATGACGGGACACGGCTCGCGCTTCCTCGCAACGGACCAGCTCGCGAACATGGCCAACCAGCTCGTGAGCTTCTCCGGCGAGACAGGCGTTCGGGATGGTTTTGGCGACACCACCGGCCAGATCACGCAGTTCGACTTCTTCGAGGGCTTCCTCGGAGTCGGCGCGGTCCGCGACTCGATTCGCCAGTCGGCGCTCGATCTGTCGCGCCTGACCCAGCTGCTCCGCCAGAGCTCCCTCGACCTCACCGCCCTTGCCGGCCCCGGCACTTCCACGCCCAAGCTCGACACGACCCGCATCGCCTACCTGGGTGAGTCCTTCGGCACCGTCGTCGGCACCCTGTTCGCTGCAATCGAGCCGAACATCGGCTTGTTCGTGCTCGATGTCCCCGGTGGCGGCATCCTCGACACGATCCTCCCTTCGTCGCCCGAGATCGGGGGCCCGGCGATCCCGCTGATCGAAGCCGTCTACGTCAACCTCCAGCCGCTCGATCGCTGGAACCCATTGATCGGCCTCATGCAGACCGTGATCGATGGCGGCGATCCGCTGACCTACGCGCCGCACATCCTCACCGATCGCTTCTCGCTCGCCGGTACGCCCCTACCGCCGCGCAGCGTCGTCGCACTCGAGGTCCTCGGCGACCAGGTCCTGTGCAACGCCGGCACCGAAGCGCTCGCACGCGGTCTCGGTCTCGCCGTGCTCACGCCCGACCTCGCGCCGCCCGCGGGCCTCGCCGAGATCGCATCGCCGGCGGCCGCAAACCTCGACGGCCAGACCGCGGTGCTCGTGCAGTACGCACCTGCCACGCACGGTGCCAACTGGAGCGCCGAGCGCGGCACGCTGCGTTACATGCCGGGCTTCCCGTTCGAGGGTGAGACTCCGTTCCCTCGCCTGCCCCATGCCGTGACGATCGCAAATCCGATCTACGAAACCCACGCTCAGGTCGCCGAGATCCTCGCGACCTACTTCGCGGGCGATGCGCCGCGCGTACGCAGCACCCGCGCGCCAGTGGCCGACTTCGACGACGACGGGACACCGGATGCGGCGGATCCGAATCCGCTCGATCCCGCCGCGCGTTAACTGGCGTTAACCGCAGTCGCGATGTGTTCCCCGCCGGCGCGCGCTACGAGGAGACTGGCATGGCAGGGACGCCCCATTCAATCGACTTGGGGCTCCGCACACCGTGCGCGTGCGCGCGGCGATGGGGCCGGGCATGCGGGCTGCACTTGTTCGCGCCATGAACGCGAGCATCCGCCGTTACCGCATTGTCGTTGGTGTCGACCTCAGCGAGTACTCGTCGATCGTGATCGAGCACGCGTTGGACCAGGCAGCTCGCCACCAGTTGCCGGAGATGCACTTCCTGCACGTCGACGAGAAGGGCAAGCGCGCCCTCGACCAAGTCAACGAGCTCCTCTCAAATGCGGCATACCCCGCCCTGCAGGTGTTCAACCAACATGCGTCGGACTGGCGGGCTCGCCTCCACGTGCGCCGCGGCAAGCCCGACGAACAGATCGCCGGTCTTGCCGCCGACGTGATCTCGGACATGATCGTGGTCGGGCAGTTCGGCCTGCACAAGAAGGGCATCGCGACCCGCGTCTTGAAGAACGCACCGTGTGCGACGCTGGTCGTCGGTATGCCTCCGGCGCTCGACATGAGCCAGTGCCAGGTGTGCGCGGCGTTCCGCGAGGATAGCGGTGGCGACCGCTGGTTCTGCGATGACCACATCATCAAGAACGCGGCCGTCTCGCCGATGACGTCGTGGACGGGTGGTCAGGGCAACTATCTCCGCTGAGAGTCGCGGTACGATGGCGCCAACATGGGTGTCGTGCGCCGTGCGTTGGTCTCGACGTTCCGCGGAATCATCCGGCTCTATTTCCGACGCATCGAGCGCGTCGGTGAGCCGCCGGGTGCCGACGTCCGCGGGCGTGTGTTCGTCTCGAATCACCACAACGCGCTGATCGATCCCGTGCTCGTGTTGACGGACACGGCGTGCGAGATCTCGCCGATCGCGAAGTCGACATTGTGGAAGGTTCCCGGCCTCAAGTGGCTGCTCGACGGGGCGGGCGCGGTCCCGATCTACCGCCGCAAGGACGATGCGAACCGCGGCGCCGGCGCCAACGACGAGGTGTTCGCGAAGATCGCGTCGCACCTCGGTGGCGGCGGCAACATCCTCATCTTTCCCGAGGGAACGAGTCACAGCGAACCGCATCTCACGCCACTGCGCACGGGTGCCGCGCGCATGCTGGTCGCGGCCGATAGCTACGGGACAGATCTGACCTACCAAGCGGTCGGCCTCGAGTTCGACGAACGCGATCGGTTCCGCTCGCGCTGCCTCGTGCTGTGGGGCCCCGTTCGCACGCTCGCGGATGTCGGCGGTGCGGGCGAGGAACGCGTCCAGAACATCACCGACCAGATGGCCGCCGACCTGCAGGATCTGCTTGTCGCCGGTGACACGCACGAAGAGCGCCGCCTGATCGCGCGCGTCGCGGAGATGCTCGCCAACGACGCGGGCGATGCATCGCTCTCGGGCTGGAGCTCGATCGGCCGGCAGGTCGACGACGCGGCCGTGACGCTTCGCGACTGCGATCCGACGCTGGTCGCACGCGTGCGCGAGAAGATCGAGGCGTACTACAGCGAGCTCGCGCGGCTCGGCCGCACCGATGCGCAGCTCGCATCTGCACGCGCCGCGAACACCAAGCCGCGCTCGCGCTGGCTCGGTCGTGCGGCGCTCGCTCCACTCGCGATTCCAGGCTTCGTTCTCTATGCGATCCCGTACTTCATCCCGCGAATGGTCGCGGAGCGCACCGTCGACCCCGACGCGCTGTCGACGGTGAAGCTCGGTGTCGCGCTCGTCGTATACCCGGTGTGGGCCGCTGGCCTCATCGCGCTGTCACTGACGTTCATCCCGCCGCCCCTGTCGCTGCTTGCCGCGGTGGTCGTCGTCGCTTCGCCGTTTGCCGCGCTGCGTTGGCTCGATGCGTACTGGGAGCGAACGGTTCATCACGATGCGACTGCCGACGAGCTCGCAAACCTCGCGCGCCTGCGGATCACGGCACGCACCGCCATCGACGAAGCCCGCAACCGCCTCTGAGGCCAGCAGCGGTGTGGCTCACTGATTTGCGATGGCCGTCCGGTAGTTGCTTGCCCATGCAGGCCGGCGCCAGGTCCGCTGACACGTGCCCGTCTGGCGAGATGAAGTCTTCATGAAGAACGGCCGAGCGACTTCGCCCACTTCATATCGAAGCGACGAGTGAACAGGCCATCTCCTACGGGTTCTGCCATCATGTACGAGTTGCGCCGTGGAGTGATTCTGATCGCGGGTCTGTGCGTGGTGACGAGTGCACACGCCGACACCGCGCCGCGTTCGGTCACGCTCGCCGACGTGCTCACCGCGATTCCCGCAGCGCCTGGCTCGCACGTCGCGCAGTACGACATCATCGCAGCGGACCGGCTGGTCGATGCGGCGAGCGCACTGCCGGACCCGGCGGTACGGCTCGAGACGAACCGATTGACCGCACGACTCGTCGCTGGAGCGACCGTTCCTCTCCCGGTGTTCGGAACCGTCGGTGCGGCACGGCGCGTTGCGGCCGCACGAGCACGGACCGCGCGCGCGGAAGCGGTGACGGTCGACCGGGAGCTCCGCAAACGCGCGGTGGTTGCGTGGATAGCGCTTGCACGTGCCGGCGGCGAGCGCACCGTCGCGGAGACCGCCGCGACGCAATCCACCGAGCTCGAGCGCATCGCGCAAGGCCGTCTCGATGCGGGCGTCGGCGCCGATGTCGACGTGACGATC
>JAYVWH010001141.1:0-3684 GCA_043786265.1 Kofleriaceae bacterium
GTGCCGATCACGGGGCGCCCGTACGGATGCGCGACGTATGCGGTGGCGAACAGGCTCTGCGCGACCGAGCGGGCCGGATCGTCGCGGCCCTGCCGGATCTCCTCGAGGATCACCTGGCGCTCGCGCGCGAGCTCCTCGGGATCGACGCGCGGTGCGGTCAGCGCATCGCCGAGCGCATCGATCGCGCCTTCGACATGATCGCGACCGAGCACCGCGTGATAGACGGTGTGATCGAACGAGGTCCACGCATTGATCTCGCCGCCGCTGCTCTCGATCGCGCGCGTCAGCTCGCCGACGCCGTAGCCGCGCGAGCCCTTGAACAGCATGTGCTCGACGACGTGCGCGACCCCGGCCTGGGCGTGACCTTCGTCCGCCGAGCCCACGCCGACCCACGCCTGAACGGCGAGCACGGGAGCCGGATGTCCCGCCGCAACATGCAGCGTGAGCCCGTTATCCAGGCGATGAGTCTCGACGTCGTGCACGGCAATGCAGCTGCAAACCGCAAGTGCGGCTGCTACGTGATAGTAGGCACGCTGTCCCACCCGGGGCATGTTTTGGAACATAGGCGTTTGGGCCCCGAATTTGGTTATCCTGTGCGCATGAAGAGTTTCTTCCTCGTCTCTGCAATTCTCGCTGGTTGCAGCGGTGGGACGCGTTCGCAAACCACGGGCAACTGCACGTGGACGGTCGATGGCGTGATCGATGGAACGCTCAACGGTGACGTGCTGACCGGTCGCCTCGAGTACACGGGCAATGGCAACAGCAACTCCGATTGCGCTGCGATCAGCGGCTGCGTCTCGTACCAGGACTTCAACGGGACTCGTCCACCGCGGTGATCGCGCTGTCCGAGCGGCGCGCACCGCAGATCACGACCGAGCGGCTCGTGCTGCGCGCCCTCGATCTAGATGATGCGCCCGCGGTCGCCGCGCGCGCCGGTGATGGTCGCGTCGCGAAGTATCTGATCGCCGTCCCGAGCCCGTATCCAGTGTCCCTCGCGTCGGACTGGATCATGGCGCGCATCGCCTGGTGGCCGCAGCAACGCGGCGTCACGCTCGCGATCACCGAGACCGCGACATCGTCGGAGCTGATCGGAACCGTGAGCTTGCGCCGGTTCGCGCGCGACCGACGCGCGGAGCTGGGCTACTGGCTCGGCGCAGAAGCCTGGGGCAAGGGCTACGCGACCGAAGCCGCGAGTGCTCTCGTCGACTACGGCTTTCGCGACCTCGGACTCTCGCGCATCTACGCGCAGGTGCTCGAGGGCAATGCGCCGTCGTGTCACGTGCTCGAGAAGCTCGGGATGCTGAGCGAGGGCATTCGTCGTAGTCACGTCCGCAAGGGCAAGCGCCTCCACGACGTATCGCTGTTCGGCATGCTGCGCGACGAGTGGACCGATCGGCAGTAAGAGTCGGCGAGCGCGCTAGCCCGGCTTGCGGGTCGCGAGCAGACCGCCGAGCACGACACCCGCCCCGATCCCCACGATCAGCCCGACGCTGAACCCGCCGCCGCCCTGCGTCGCTTGCCCCGGCGGTCGCTTGATATCGGGCGAAGCGTTCCAGTTCGTGACGAGGGCATAGGCAAACGCACCGACGCACGCGAGGCTCAGCACGAGCGCCGCGATCCACATCCGCCGGGATGGCTTGCCGAACAGCACGTACCCACCGTAGCAGGGCCTGGTTCTTGCTGTTCCGACAAGGCGACACGCGGATCCCGGCAGTTACGCCGCTCCCACGTTGCCGATCACAACACCATGCGCCTCGCCCCGTCGCTGATTGCCCTGCTCGCCGCCTGCGGTGGCCCTGCTGCCATGTCCGGTGACGACGCCCCAGAAGTCGATGCCGGCGTCGATGCGCCCACGGGTTGCCCCGCCGGTCACGCCGGGGACGGCTGCGTGCTCGCCCTTCACGACGACGCGGCCGCGAGCTGTAACACCGACGATATTGCGAAGCTGCGCAACGAGCTCGACGCGCGCGATGGCACCGGCCCGCTGTGGTCGGCGGGTCGCGCGCTGTTTCGCACCCCGCAGGTCTCCGCAGTCGCGGGCACGTTCGACGACTGGTCACCGACCGCCGTCGTGACGGCGGCGCTGTGCAACACGGACTTGATCGTCGGCGTCGCGCAGGTCGCAACCGGTTTTCACACGTACAAGCTCGTCACCAACGGCGCGACGTGGTCGCTCGACACGACGAATCCCGCGTTCGCGTACGACGACTACGAGGGCAATGCCGATGGCATGAACTCGGTGCTCGACACCCCCGACTCCGGCCGCGGTCACCTCGTGCAGCTCGATCGCGCCTGCTCGGCCGCGCTCGGCAACTGCCGCGGCGTCACCGCGTACTTGCCGCCCGGCTACGACGCGCCTACCGCGGCGACGACGACGTATCCCGTTCTGTTCATGCACGATGGCGCCAACGTCTGGGACGACCACGACTGCTGCTTTGGTCACACCGGCTGGGAGGTCAACGTCGCGCTCGATACCGAGATCGCCGCAGGTCGCGTCGCGCCGGTGATCGTCATCTCCGCGGATCAGACCAGCGCGCGCAACGACGAGTACGGCCTGTCGCCGGCGACGATGCAGACGTTCATGACGTTCCAGGTCACCGAGCTGCAGCCGCATGCACTCACGCAGGTGCGTGGCAACGGAAGCGTCTACATCGCGGGCAGCTCGCTCGGTGGGCTCGTGTCGATGGAGCTCGCGCTGCGCAACCCGCAAACGTACGCGGGCGTCGCGTCGCTGTCGGGCGCGTTCTGGCCGAACATGGAGACCCAGCAGGCGCTCCGCGATCACCTGCCCGCGATGGGCAAGCAGCCGCTCGCGATCTACCTCGACCACGGCGGCAACGTCGCGGCCAACAGCGATGGCGCCGCGGACAGCGTCGAGATCCGCGAGCAGCTCGTGGGCCTGGGCTGGCAGCGTAGCGACTCTCCGGCTTGCAGCCCCGGCCCCAACGCCCTGTGCTACTTCATGGAGCCCGGCGCGACCCACGACGAGCTGGCCTGGAAGGCCCGGACGTGGCGATTCCTGCGGTTCCTGTTCCCGGCTAAGTAGCGGAACTTTTGCTCGGACCCCAAGTTGCGGAACTTGCGGAGCAGGGGTCGGTGCGTAAGTAGCGCAAGTTGGGCGACCGAGGACGGGTATCCCCACCCGGGGGGTTTAGTCCCCGTGTCCCATCCCTGCACTCAATGATTCCGCGGGGGTTTCCGGGCACATCCGTTGCTTTACAATCATGACATGCGCAATCGCCTGGCCCTGATCCTCTCCCTCCCCCTGGCGGCCTGTGTGGTCGGCCCGGACGATCCCGGTATGACGGGCGGTGGTGGCGGCAGCGGCAGCGGCTCGGGCAGCGGGAGTGGCAGCGGTGTCGAGGGCATCAGCGGCAAGATCAGCGCGAGCACGAGCTGGTCGGGCGACGTCCTGATCTCGGGCATCACGACGATCGATCCCGGCGTCACGGTCACGGTCGCGGCCGGCACGACGCTCACGTTCAAGGGTGTCGCGTCACTTCAGGTCGGCGGCATCTTCGACGTGCAGGGCACGAGCGCCGGCCCGGTCACGCTCAAGCCGGAGACGCAAGGCTTCGGGGGCGTCAACGTCCTCGGCGGCGGCGAGCTCAAGTACAAGTTCGTCGATCAGACCGGCGGCGGCATCGTGTCCAACGGCAGCGCAAAGGTCACGCTCGTCGACAC
>JAYVWH010001142.1:0-3884 GCA_043786265.1 Kofleriaceae bacterium
CGAGTACGGCAGCGCCCCGTTCGCCAGCTCGGCCTCTAGCTGCGGCAGCTCGCCGAGCTCCTTGGCGACGCGCAGCCGCTCCATCGCGGTGCGGGGTGCATAGCCAAAGACGTCTTCGAGATACTCGAGCGCCGTCGAGAAGCCGACCTTGCGCCAGATCTGGTGTCGCTCGGCCTCGCGCAGCCACCGCGCTTCCTGGCCGTCGAGCCCGGCCCGCTGTTTTGCGATGCGCCGCAGCTCGCGATCGATCTCGCGATGTGGTTGGACGGTGCGGTCGCTTTGCGCAGCGCCACGCCACGCCACGCGGGTCGCCTTGCGCATCGCCACGCGGGTCGCGGTGCTTGTCGGTCCGCGCACCGTGACGCATCTCGACATGTCCCCCGCGACGCATCTCGCGGTCCTCGTCCGTCCACGTGGACACTCCGTCCAGTCGTTCATCTCGCAACATTGCTGCCTCCACCGCGCTGCTCACCCGTACGCGAGTTCCACTTCTACCACGCACCTTTTCGACACCATGGCCGACGCTGTGGCGCACGAACGGCATGCCGGCGCGGCGAGAATCGAAAACGCGACCGAAACGAACACAGCACGCAGCACAGAGCGCCTCGTCGAGGATCAGCGGAACGAACGCGGATCCAACGCGACGATCGCATCAAGACGTGTCAATACACGACCGAAGGAAATCGACGTAACGATCGACAAATCGACTGTCCGAATGCCGGACAAAACGACCACATGGCAGGTCCCGCCGATCCGCACGTGTACGTGCCGGGGCGAGGGGATCGAAGAGGTCGCCGCGGCTCACGATCGCGTGCGAGACCGACCGCGTCACCCTCTCGCTCGCCTCATGCCATCGATGCCAAGCTGCGACCGCGTTCTTGTCCGTCGCTCGTCCTGCGATCTGAAACCAGACCCTTGATCTGGATCCCTGTGGAACGCTCGCGCTCTGGAACCTGAAAAACCACCCGGGAGGTGTGCGTTCCGCTGTGTTGGTATGGGCGCGGCCGATGCCACGTGCCCGCACAGAGCTAACAAAGCAGGCGAGCACAGCGTCCGCGTTCGACTCGTTTGCGCTGATACGGTCATCGCTTCGGCCCGGTGCCGATATTGCCAAGCCCGCGACTGACTCGTTCGCGCGCTGATACGGTCATCGCTGTCGGCCCTTCCGCCCCGTCCGGTGCCGACGCTTCGCGCAGCTGCTGACGGGGCTCTCCCTGTCACGGCCGACCTCGTCGAACGTGCCGAACATCGGGACGATTGCCAAGCCCGCGACCGACTGTTTCACGCGCGTCGACTTGGTGCGAATGAACACGGCCAAGCTTCTCGCGGGCACGGTGGTCAGTCCGGCTTGACCAGATCCTTGCCGACGATGGTCCAGTCTAGCTCGCCGTAGCCGCGGCCGATCATCTCGTCCATCTTCGCCGCGAGCGCTGGCAGCGTACGGAGCTCGATGCCCGCGCGGTCGGCCTCGGCCTGCATCAGCCGTGCGTCCTTGCGCGCCATCGCCAGGTCCCACGACACATCCTCGTAGGCGCCGTCCGTGAACCGTTTGTAGCGCGCGGGCAGCTGCGAGCCCGGGTTGAACGCGTCGAACAGCGTCCCCGCATCCTTGGCGGTGATGCCCATCGATTGCGCGAGCGCGACGATATCGGCGAACGCACCGCCCATCGAGAGCAGCAGCAGATTGCCGATCAACTTGAACGCAGCGGCCTGTTCGACGCGCTCGCCGAGATCGAGGACCTTGCCGGTCATCGGAGCGAGCATCGGCGTCACCCGTGCGATGAGCTCGCGATCGCCGGACACGAGCATGAAGCCGGTGCCGTCGGCCGCGTTCTGCGGCCCCATGAAGACGGGCGCGTGGAGGTACGTGATGCCTCGCTCGCGCCACATCGCCGTCCGTTCGCGCGCGCCACCCGGCGACGTCGTCGAGTGGTCGACGACGAGCGTGCCCGGCGCGAAGCCCGGCGCCGCCGCCGCGAGCACGCTGTCGACAACCCCATCGTCGGCGAGGACGACGTGGATCCGATCGACGCCGCGCACGGCCTCTGCGGCGTCGGCCACTGCGACGGCGCCATGCTCGACGAGCGCCTGCGTGCGCGCGGCGGTCCGGTTCCACACGCGGACCGTGTTGCCGCGCTTGAGAAATGCACGTGCGAAGCCCGAGCCGAGCAGGCCCGTTCCGAGGATCGTGATCATGCGCGAACTGTAGCGCTACGCGCGCGTGGCGCGACCGATCGCGTCCGCGATCTCGTCGGCCCAGTTCTGGATGCGACCCTGGTCCATTCCCTCGATCATCACGCGAGCCTTGCTCTCGGTGCCGCTGTAGCGGACGAGGACGCGGCCATCGTCGCCGAGCTCCCGCTCGACATCGGCAATCAGCTTCTGTACGTCCGGCAACTGATCGAGCGGAATCTTCTTCTCGACCGCGAGGTTCACGAGCACCTGCGGCGTGCGCTCCATGACCTTGGCGAGCTCCGAGAGCGGTTTGCCTTCGCGGACCATCACCGAGAGCACGCGCAGCGCTGCGACGATGCCGTCGCCGGTGGTGGCGTGGTCGAGGAACACGAGGTGTCCCGACTGCTCACCACCGAAATTGTAGCCCTCCTTGCGCATCTCCTCGACGACGTAGCGGTCGCCGACCTGCGTGCGAACGACGCGACCGCCGATGTCGCGCATCGCGCGCTCGAGGCCGAGGTTGCTCATCACCGTGGTGACGAGCGTCTGCTTCGCGAGCTTGCCTTCGCGGAGCATCCGCGTGGCACACAGTGCCATCAGGGCGTCGCCGTCGATGATGTTGCCGTGCTCGTCACACAGCACGCAGCGATCGGCATCGCCGTCGAGCGCAACACCGATGTGGGCATCGTGCAGCTTGACGGTCTCGGCCATCGCCTGCGGGTGCAGCGCGCCTGCGCGAGCATTGATGTTCTTGCCATCGGGCTTGGTGTGGATCGCGATGACCTTGGCGCCGAGCTCCTCGAACACCGCCGGACCGACGCGATAGCCAGCGCCGTGCGCGGCATCGACAACGACGCGCAGGCCGTCGAGTGCGAGCTCGCTCGGAAACGTCGACTTGCAGAACACGATGTAGCGACCGCGCGCATCCTCGAGCTTGCGGTTGTAGCCAACGTCGGCCGGCGACGCGCGCTGCCCATCGAGCTCGGGCGAGCCCATCAGGGTCTCGATCTCGGCCTCGATATGATCCGGCAGCTTGTAGCCATCGCGGGCGAAGACCTTGATCCCGTTGTCCTCGAACGGGTTGTGCGACGCCGAGATCACAACGCCTGCGTCGCAGCGCATCGACGACGTGATGAACGCGATGCCCGGGGTCGGCAGCGGACCGGTCAGCCAGACGTCCGCCCCCATCGCTACGATGCCAGCAGCGAGCGCGGACTCGAACATGTAGCCCGACAATCGGGTGTCCTTGCCGATCGCGATCCGCGTGTGACGGCCTGGCTGGCGCAGCCGCGCGGCGATCGCCATGCCCAGGCGCATCACGGTGGCACCGGTCATCGGCTCGAGGTTCGCGACACCGCGCATACCGTCGGTGCCGAACAACTTACGCCCGCTTCCGTTACTCATGTCGCGGACGTTCGTAGCACGACTTGTTCCAGCGGGCCCGGCGGTCAGGGGGCTGGTGTGGGTGCAGGCGCCGTCGACCGAATTGGGCTGACTCTCACCCGTTCGGGCGAGATCTTGACGCCAATCCCGGGCGGCAGGCCCTCGATGCTCACGGCCACCTCACGCGCCTTCGTGTCATTTGCGCTCAGCCGGACCACAGGGGCGAGCGCGGCTTTCGCCTTCTCGATCGACAGCACGGTGCCGGTCAGCGACACCTCGACCTGGGTGGGCGCGATGCTCCACTTGGTCGGGTCGATGCCGTCACC
>JAYVWH010001143.1:0-2097 GCA_043786265.1 Kofleriaceae bacterium
TACATGTATCCGGACGGCGTGGCGTTGGCGATCGTTCTCCGTCGCAAACGACCATCAACAAGCCAACCGAAGCACTACGTTCTGCGAAGGTAGGGCTAGGCACGCGCGACGCTCGTCATGGAATCGAGGGCAAGGTCAGCGCGCGCGAATTCGAAGCCGCGCGCTATCAGTCGACACGCTGACTCCGAGGCCCGACAGGCCGCGCAACGTGATCGCCGCGCCCGATACTGCTATCTTCGCTGAAGCGAAATGAACCTACGCGAAGGGATCAAGCACGCTGTTCACATGGGCGCGAACGAGGCAATTCTCGACTGAACATGTGACCCGACCGAGAAAAACCTCCAGCACCTCGGCGCGTCGTACCAGTCGATCGGTGCGGAAGGTGACACCGCGGAGCTCGCGCCGTGGAACGACGATGACACGGCCGACTTTGAGACCTTGATGGTCCGCGCCGGCCTCGAGTTTGCGCGCGCCGTAGATGAACGCGCTCGACGCGACGAGATCAGCTCCGGACCACGACGATGTACTTGAGGTAGTTCGCCGGGAATCGACCTTACAGACTCGGTCCTCGTTCGCGCCGGCCGTCCCAGATGTGGAGAATCTGGATCCGCTGCATCGCTTCGTCGATCTCGAAATAGACGTGGCAACGCGACTTCGGGAGCAGGAGACGCTTCAACGACCTCCGGCGTGACGTTGGAAAGGCTTGTCCCGCGCCGCGGGTCGTCTCAAGTCGCTCGACTGCTTCCAGAAACTCCGTAGCAAAGATCGCCGGTTCATCTCCGCGCTCGCGCCAGCGCGCATCGATCCGCTCTGCGGCGCGCGATGCGCGTTTCGAGATGAACGCCTTCACGACTTCGCGACGAGCCGGAGTGCGAACGCGTGCGCGTCTTCGTACTCACCTGCGTCGAACTCGGCCGCGCTCGCCTCGAGCTCCGCCTCGAGACGCGATCGCTCCTGTACGGTCATCTCTTCATTCTCGGGGACTAGCACCTCGACGGCGGCGCCCTCCGGCAAGTCGACCGGTTCGTCGAGCACGATCTTACCGTCGTGTACGTGCGCTCGGATCGCCTTCACGTCGGTGAGAATAGCACCGCCAGGCAATTCGGCGCCGTCCGGAACGTAGCGTGATCGTTCCCCACCACGTCACACCACCACCACGCTCCGAGCTGCACCTTCCTGCACTTTCAACGGCGCGAACCACCTAGGATCACGAGCTGACATTCACCTTGCCAAGGTTGACGTCGAGGGTTCGAATCCCTTCTCCCGCTCGATAGTTAGCTGATCGGCCGAAATCCGCTCCGGTCGGTGCCGCTGAACAGCGAGGCACGCAGCGAGCTGGACCAGGCGGTCGCGGTTCAGCGCGAGAAGTTCATCGCGAAGTTTGGTCGCGAGCCCGGACCAGACGATCCGATCTTCTTCGACCTGGACGAAGACAAGCTCCGCGACGAGACCGCGAACGCGATGCGCGCTGCTGGCATCCGGCCCGCGTTGATCTACGCGTACGAAGAGACGGGCTTGATCGTCACGCAGGAGAACCGGCGGTTGATCCTGCTTCACCTGAGGTCACGACAAAGGACGATGGCCACATCTTCCATCCTCGCGGGTGAGCCGATCGACGAACACCGGACCGAACGCCGGTATGAGGTGTAGGCGCAGGATGGATCCCACTTGTCACGACCCGTCGCCGAGGTGATTGCACCGCCCGCACCCGCGACCTTTCGCCCGAACACGGTAGTTGCCCACTCTGCAAAGCGCGGTGCTTGCGACGACGTGGTGAACGCCCCTCTCGGATCGCGTCGAGCTCGGACTGGAGAATCACCGCAACATCGCGCGCTCGCTTGCACTCGGGCACAGCCCGGTTCACCTCTCGCAGCTTGCCGGTCCTCGGATCAGTCGCCCGCCCTCGGATTCGGTAACCACCCTCCTTCCGTTTCCACACGCCATCGATCTCGGGCCTCGATGCTACGAGGTCACCGTATCGGTTCACCCATGTCGTTTCCTTATGCTCGTCGGTGGTCTTGGTCATCGGCGCGTCCTGCTCTCGACGAATCGATGCTTGCACGTGGGTCCGACACGGCAATCAACACCGGGCGTGCT
>JAYVWH010001144.1:0-2126 GCA_043786265.1 Kofleriaceae bacterium
CTCGCCGGCGTTCGCGGGCAAGCCCACCGTGGCGGTCCTCGGTCTCGAGGTCGTCGATCCGACGGGACAGATCGACCAGGCAACCACAGCGGTCGCCAAGGATCTAACCGATGCGCTGCGCTCGCGCGCGAAGCTGCCGAGCGGTCCGTACGTGTTTCAGCCGGGCAGCGAGAAGGAGTTGATCGACGAGAAGCTGATCAAGAACTGCGATAACGAGGCGGTCGCGTGCATGGCGCAGATCGGCAAGGATATCGGCGCTGACTACCTGATCTATGGCCGCCTCGAGAAGAGGCCGGATGGCTATGTCGTCCTGGTCAACCTGCTCAACGTCACCAAGAAGAAGTTCGAGAAGGCCAAGAGCCCGCTGACGATTCCGCATGCGGCGGCCAAGGATCCAACGGCGATCGGCGCCGCCGCGAGCAAGGCGTACAACGACCTCGTCGGCGCGATCTCCAACGGCACGCTCGTCGTCCGCAGCAACGCGGACCACGGCACGGTCCTGATCGACAACGAGCCCAAGGGCTCGCTCTCCTCCGGCACGCTGACGCTGAGCCTCCCCGAGGGTCCGTACCGGCTGATCGTCGAGGCGGATGGCTTCGAGCGCAGCACGGAGACCAAGATCACGGTTCGCAGCAGCGAGGCCACCACGCAGTCGGTCACGCTCGTCGAAGCGAAGGGCAAGAAGCCCGACGAGATCATCCACACCACGACGGGCACGACGTCGACGACCACCACCAACATCTGGAAGCCGATGTTCGTGGTGTCGACGATCATCGCCGTCGGCGGCGGCGGCTTCTGGGGGTTCTCCTACTACAAGGAACACTCGTACGAGAAAGGCATCAAGGACGAGCTCGCCGCGGCGGGCATCCAGCACGGCGAGCTGTCGCGGAGTAACTGCTCGGGTTCCCGCAGCGCGGAGTACCGGATGAGCAAGAGCTTCGTCAGCGCGTGCACGTGGAACGAACGCAAGACCTACGGGATCATCGGCACCAGCGTCGGTGTCGCGCTGATGGCGATCACCGGCTACCTCGCATTCGGTCGCGGTGAGTCGGAGTCCGTGAAGTCGAGCAGCACGGTCGGCCGCAAGGTGCGCAAGCCGTCGATCGCCGTGACCCCTGTCGTGAGCGCAGACGGCGGCGGCGCGGCCTTCCGCATCGACTGGTGACGCAAAATCCAGGCGGCGGCTGCGAGCGGGAGTTAGTATTTCCGCGAGGGTCATTCATGGTGCGAGTCCATCCATCCAGCTGGGCGCGGATCGTCTCGATCCTGGCCGTCGCCGTGGCGCTGCTGTCGTTTGGAGCCGGCACCGCTGCGGCGAAGCCGAAGGTCGCCATCCTCGGCATCGAGGTCACCGGCACCATCGACCAGACCTCCACCGGCGTGGCGCACGACCTGACCGAGGGTCTGCGCAACAAGGCGAAGGCGGGCAACGGGCCGTTCCAGCTGGCGCCAAATGCCGACCGCGAGCTGATCGACGAGAAGGTCCTGAAGAACTGCGATAGCGAGGGCCCGCTGTGCATGTCCGATATCGGCAAGGACATCGGCACCGACATGCTGATCTACGGAAAGCTCGAGAAGACCGGCGACGGCTACACCGCCAAGCTCCACCTCCTCGACGTGAAGAAGAAGTCACACGAGAAGCAGATCGTCGTGCAGATCCCTGGTGGGCAGGGCGGGGATGCCGTGCGCACGATCGCCAAGAAGGCGTACTCCGACCTCGCCGGCGGCGGTGGTGGCAGCACGCTGGTGGTCAAGGCCAATGCGGATACCGGCACCGTGTTCGTCGATGACGAGCAGAAGGAATCGCTCGTCGAGGGCAGCGCCACCCTGACGCTCCCCGAGGGACGCTACCGGATCGCGGTCGAGTCTCCCGGCCGGCGCCGCAAGGAGAAGACCGTGATGATCACCGCCGGTGAGCGCGCGAGCGAGGAGTTCGATCTGGTCGCGATCGTCGTCGTCGGCGGCGGCAAGAAGAGCAACATCTGGAAGCCCGTGTTCGGGATCTCGCTCGCAGCGACGGCGGTGCTCGGCGGGATCTCGCTGTATTCGTTCATCGACTGGAGGGGCAAGGTCTCTGACATCAAGGCGACCTACAAGGATGGTCGCAATGCGGCCGTCGGCGATGG
>JAYVWH010001145.1:0-2167 GCA_043786265.1 Kofleriaceae bacterium
CGGTTCAGCCAGGCGCAAGAGACCCAGGTCACGCCGTTCCCTGCGGGGACCGAGGTCAAGCCTCGGAACGTCAACTACAACTACGCGGGCGCCGATCCCGAGCAGGTGACGTCGCTGACCAACGTCAGCGGTGGCGCGACGCTCGAGTCCTATACCTACGACCCGAGCGGAAACCAGCTCACGCGGACCGAGCCGGGGACCGGACTCTCCTGGACATATCTCTACGATGGCGAGAACCAGCTACGGCGCGCCACGAAGAAGCAAGGCGCGACCGTCCTCGGTAGCGAGGAGTACTGGTACGACGTCGGCGGCAACCGCACGCACCTGGTCAAGCGCGACGCCGCCGGCGTGAAGCCTGATCTCGACGGTTACGAGCTTCGACGCTCGCGACGAGCGCTGGTCCCCGCTCAAGCGGCAGATGAAGGAGACCGCGGACAAGATCTACGAGTACTGGGATACCAAGACCAAGGAGGTCCACGCCAAGTGCGACGACCTCGCGAGGGGCACGCGCAACCCGGCGGTCGAGCGGTTCCTGACCGAGCTCGGCGGCAAGGCGCAGAGCGACGTCAAGGACTTCACCGATCTCGTCAACGCCTGGGAGGCCGATGCACGCGGAATCTACACGCTCGATTGTACCGCCATGCAGGAGGTATGGGACGTGTGGTGCGCCGTCGAGTTCGAGGCGAACGAGGCGCCGGAGGTCAGCATCGTCGAGCAAAAGACGGCGGAGGTGATCGGTCGTTCGGAACAGAAGATTGATGGCGTGCTCGCGCGTCTGCCCGCGCTGCGCACCACGCAGCAAAAGCTCGGTGCGAAGTCGAAGAATCGTGATGCGATCACAGCGCTGCGTGACGAGATGGACAAGCAGGAGGGTCGCCTCAAGCGGCTGAAGAAGAAAAACTCGAGCAACTGACAAGGGTCGCGGGCGACATCACGATCAGGAACAACGCGTCGCTCGCGAGCCTCGCGGGCATCGCGGGACTCACGTCGGTGAGTGGGCAGATCACAGTCGCCGCGAACGCCGTGTTGCCGCAGTCCGAAGTCGACGCGTTCCTCGACGCCTCGGCCGCTGAGCCCCGGCTCGACGAGTCCTCGATCTCGCAGGACTCCCAGTCGTCGCCGGAGTCCTTCCGCCGGTCGCCGGTGAGCACGGCGGTCGACATCGCCTCCACGAGCGACGATTCGGCGCGATCAACGTGGCCAGTGGCACGACGAACCTCGCGTTCTCGGGCTCGCTTGTCGCCTGCGCATCACTCCCACTGATCGTCCTCTCAGCGGTTCGAGTCGGTGACCAGGTGGCGGCCTGCGAGCGCGGGCCCTGGACGTGTCAGCGGCACAGTGCGCGGATCGTCGCTTCGAAGTCCGGCAGCTCCTCGCGCGCAAGCCGGACCACCTCGCGTGCCGACTTCTCGTGCTCGGCGGCGTGGCGCACGGCGATCTCGGCGATCTCCATGTTCACCTCTCGGTCGCTGTCGGGATACGTGATCGCCTCGAGAGGCCCAAATCCGCCGGCGAGCAGCCAGAGATAGTCGCCGAGGTGGCCCCGGCGAGCACGGAGACGCGGTCCCCGCACGTGTCAACATCGCGCGTTCGAGCGGAAGGGCAAGATGCAGCCGCACTCGCCGCCGGGTGCCCGAGCAGAGCTTGTAGCCATTGGTTGAACCTCGGTTCCAAGATGTTGGTGTCATCCGCCACTTCTCGCGAATCGCCTTCTCCTGGTCGGTCGCCACCGCAAAGGTAGATCACAACCGCCACCCCGAAGTCGATCCCCTGAGATCATCCGATCGAGTCAGCTTCGATCGACTTTCTCATTCGCCCGCCCTTAGAAGGTCGAGTTTGGCCTGGTTCGCCGGAGCTCCATCGAGCTCGCACACATCTTCGAGCATGATCGCGTCGTGTTCGGTCAATGCGACGGCACGCTCGATCACGTTCGCAAGCTGCCGCGCGTTCCCCGGCCAGGCGTGGCCGACGAGCCAGCTCATCGCTTCTTCGCTGATCCCGATCGGCGCTCCTTTAGTGATTCGCGCGAGAAATGCGTGCACGAGCTCCGGGATGTCCTCGGGACGATCACGCAGCGGCGGGACCTCGATCGGGATCACGTTAAGCCGAAAGAACAGATCGCGGCGAAACCGGCCGCTATCGACGACCTCTCGGAGAGGTCGGTTGG
>JAYVWH010001146.1:0-4878 GCA_043786265.1 Kofleriaceae bacterium
CGGGCCGAACACGGCGATGCTCGACGTGAACATCAAGCGCGGGACCTTTGCGCGACGGCACGCTTCGAGCACGTTCCACGTGCCGGTCTGGTTGACGTCGTAGGCGAGGCGCGGATTCTGTTCGCCGCTCGCCGACAGGATCGCGGCGAGGTGGAACACGAGCTCGGGGCGGATCTCGGTGAACATGTGCTGGACCGCCGCGGCGTCGGTCACGTCGAGTCGCTGCCAGTCGACGCCCGAGGCGTGAGCGTGGCTGGGGGGGCGGGGCGCGAGATCGGTCGACACTACTTCGTGCCCTTGCGCCGCGAGCGCGCCGATCAAGTCGTGGCCGATCTGTCCACCGGCACCGGTCAGAAGAACCTTCATGGAACGCGCATCTTGGATGAAGGGCTGCGGTGCATCAAGAGCACTGAGAGGTCAGCACGGTGTAGCTCCGCGGCACGGATGCCCCTCCTGGCTACGCGGGATCACGGGGCTACGAATGTCACGGACCTTGCTGGTAGGCATCCCGTGGTCACCGCGATGAAGGCAAGTCCGACCCCGGCACAGCCGGCAACCGGGATCCGTTACTGCTCGAGCTGCCTCGCGGTCTACCGC
This sequence comes from Kofleriaceae bacterium, assembly GCA_043786265.1. Taxonomy (GTDB): domain Bacteria; phylum Myxococcota_A; class Polyangia; order Haliangiales; family Haliangiaceae; genus JABFXX01. Next base: position 598 of record JAYVWH010001146.1, read on the forward strand.
CAGGACTTCCCGCGCTGCCCGTTCGATGGGGCGAGCCTGGTCGTCGGCGCACACGACCCCTGGATCGGCGTGACGGTTGGCACCCACTACGCGATCGATGCCCTCGTGGGCGAAGGCGCCATGGGGCGTGTCTACCGCGCACACCATACGCAGCTCGTCGATCGTCACTACGCCATCAAGATCCTGATCGGAGACCTCGCGGCGACTGCGCAGATGCGCGCGCGGTTCCAGCAGGAAGCCGAGCACGCGAGCAAGCTGGCTCATCCCAACGTCGTCGGCGTGATCGACTACGGTGCCACCGACAAGGGCGTGAGCTACATCGTGATGGACCTGGTCGAGGGACCGTCGCTCGGTGCGATCGTCCAGCAGGGCCCGATGGCGCCGGAGCGCGTCCTCAAGCTCGCCCGCCAGCTGTGCGAGGGCCTCGAGCACGCGCACGGCCGTGGAATGATCCACCGCGACTTCAAGCCCGATAACATTCTCGTCCTTGGCGACGGAGACCTCGAAGTCGCCCGCATCGCTGACTTCGGGCTCGCGCTGTCGACCGAGACCCCCACGCGGCTGACCACGACCGGCATCGTGTGCACGCCGGCGTACGCGGCCCCCGAGCAGCTGCGCGGCGAGACGATCGATGCGCGCGTCGACCTCTACGCACTCGGAACGACGATGTACGAGATGCTGTCGGGCGGCATGCTGCCGTTCAACGGCGATATCGACGCGAGCGTGCGCAGCAAGCTGATGCATGACGCGCCCACTGTCCTGCTCGTCGCCCCCAACGTTCCGCCCGCTCTCGTCTCGATCGTCGGACGTCTGCTGTCCAGCGATCCGGCGCGCCGTCCGCGCAGTGCCCGTGCGGTGATCCGGGCCCTCGACGGCGCGATCGCTGCTCCGCGCAGCATCCTGCGCACCGAGCAGACGCTGCCGCTCCGCGCGCCGACCAACGCCAACGCTGTCGTCGATGCCAGCGACTCCGGGAAACTGCCGAACAAGGCCGCCGCGATCACCCGCCCGGAGACCCGCGCGCGCAAGGTGGCGGCCCGCGCGTCGGCGAACAAGCGGACGATGACCGTTTCGCGCGGCCCGCGCTTTGGCCGGACCCTCGTGCAGCTGTTCGCCGTCGGCATCACGATCGGCGGTGGGCTCGCCTGGTTCGGATTGCGCGGACCCGGTGATGTCGGCCTTGCACTGAACGCGCTCAACGCACCGATGCGTGCCGAGGCTGCGCCCGCGGAACCGGCACCCGTGGTCGCGACGCAGCAATACCGTACCGAGCCGCCGCCCGTCCGCGCGAACGCCGCGGCACCCGTCGTCGAGTACACGATCGCCAGGGCGAAGGCCGTCACGAAGCCCGTGGCCAAGCAAGCACGCGTGGTCGGGCACAAGGTCGCGCGCGCAGCGGTCCCTGCTGGCAACCCGGATCTCATGGGCGCCGACTTCGATGCTTCGACCGAGCTCGACGCGAACATGCTCGCACGCCGGTACGCCGCGATCGCTCGCGCGCTGCATCGGCTCGACGACGCGCTGGGCCACGACAACACCGATGATCTGTGGACGGCGTTCCGCTCGATCCACATGACCGCGGCGATGAGCATCCAGGAGTCCCGCAACGATGCGGCTGCGACCCTCGCCGAGATCCAGGAAGCGATCCTCGACCGCTCGTCGACGCCTTGAGCTAGCGCACGCCGGTTGGAACGTTGACGTCAACGTCAACGCTTTCGGAGCGGCATTGACGTTAGCGCTCGCCGTCGAGCGAGTAGACCTGGCAGTTGCGCGTGAACGACATCAAACCGTCGACGTCAGTCGGCGTGCCCGGGTCGCCAGTGTCGAGCGCACCACCGGCCCAAGTGTGCGGTGAGTCCGAGAACGCGTTGAAGATGCACATCTCGCCGAGGCCGTTGCCGTAGCGGATCGTGTTCGTCGTGTCGTTGAAGTAGTCGCAGGTCAAGCGCAGTCGCGTGAATCCGGTCATGTCGAACGGTGGATCGATCACGCCGCCGAGGGTGTCGCCGACATTGTTGGTCGTCGAATAGATCGTCGACGAGGTGCCGTCGGCGCGCACGGCATCGAGCGACAGGCCGGTGCCCCACTCGTGGTAGTGCGCGAGCGCGTAGTAGATCTTGAAGTCGGGCGGGCGACCGAACACTTCCTCGTGCCGCGCGGAGATATCGCAGTCGACCGAGAATCGCGACTGCCGGCCGGGCGGCAGACCGAGCGGGTGGTACTCGAAGTCGATGCTGCGCATCAGTGTCGTGACGTTGGCCTCGGGGATCGGCGTGAACCCCATCGTCGGCTGCAGCGCGAGCGGCTCATCGCCCGAATTGAGCAGGTGAATCTGCGCAACCAGCTTGGACTTCGCCGGGATCTTGAGCGCGACGCCGGCGGGGAACTGCTGGATCTCGTGCGCCGATTGCGTCGACTGCGCGAAGAACACGCCACCGAGAACGCCCGCTGCAACCTGGTCGTAGCTGCGGTCCGCGCACGTGAAGATGCCGTCGTCACCGGGGAAGCTGAACTCGGGAACGAACATCCAGTTGGAGTGATGAAACCCGGGACCGGTCGTCAGCTCGACCTGGTTGACGAACAGGGGCGTGTCGTTGTGCAGCGTTATCGCGACGCACTTCGTCGTGTCCTCGCTGTTGGCGTCGATCGCGACAGGCCCGAAGGCGAGCGTCTGCGGGGCGTACGGATCGGGATCCGACGAGCACGCAGAAACCAGCACCATCGCGACCCATCCGCTCCGCATGCCCCTGGTCATAGACCGTTTCAGTGGTCCAGCCAATCCAGAAACGACCGCCTAGGTGATCGACTCCGCGTCGCCTTCGGCGCCGCTGCGCGGCCCGGCAGAGCCGGGCCTTGCGATCGTGATCCCGCGCGCGGCGAAGCGCGGCCGGTAGTCTTTCTCGATAGTTTGCGCGAGGATAGCCGCATAGTCGCGCGGCGGCGCCAGACCCCAGGCGCGCTCCGGATCGGTCATACCACCGTCGTCGCCGGCGACCGCGGGGTTCGTGGTCCCGTAGCTGTGCTCGACGTCGGTCAGCATCGCGGGTAGCTCGCGCGCGACCGATGTCGCGATGTCGTCGCCGAGCAGCCCGCACAGCCAGTCCAGCAGATCCCAGCCGAAGTCGCGGTGACGAACCTCGTCGCGCAGGATGCGATCGAGCGCGCCCCGTGCGATTGGCTCGGTGCAGCGCTCGCGCAGGTGCTTGAACAGCGGCACCGCGACGGTCTCCCCGAGACAGAACACGCGCACGGCCACACGCAGGATGTCGTGCTCGAGCGAGTTCGTCGTGCGCGCGAGGCCGAGCTGCTCGCGGGTGAGCGCGGGCGGCTGTGTGCCGCCAGCGGCAACGTAGACCGCGTGACTCATGCGCGAGTGCGCGAGCTCGTCGTTGACGATCACGAGACCGGCGTCGATCAGATCGGGTGGTGCACCGGCCTGGATCAGCCACAGCACCAGGTGCTGGGTGATCGCGGCGGACGTGTACTCGGCGGCGATGCGCGCGCGCCACTCCTCGCGAACGCGGTCGGTCGCGGTCACGGGCGAGGGCAGGAGACCAGACGGGGCGGGGGCGGATTGCACGCCGCACCGACCGGACAGTTCATCTTGCCGTAATCGACCGAGCAGCTCATCCCGTCAGCCGACGACACGATGTTCACCGGGCCCGCTGTGTCGAGCTTGATGTCGGTCGGACACGTGTAAGCCTGCGGCCGCGGCGGATTACAGGCCGTGTTCGGCGGGCAGGTGACCTGCGGCTGTGACAGGCAGCCGGAGCCGTTCGGATCCTTGAAGATGCGCCAGTGCGAGTTCGGCGTCGTCGCCTGAGGGCGCGGCGGGTTCATGACCACGCGTGTGTTGTCGGGCTTCGTCGGTACCGGCGTCGGGGTCGGTGTCGTGGTCGTCGGAGACGTGGTCGTCGGAGATGTGGTCGTGGTCGTCGGCTGTTGCGGCGTGGACTGCACGTAGCAGGCGGGTGCCGCGGCGAGAGTGACGACGAACGGTGTCGCGAACGAACGACGAGGCGAGCGCGCTGCCATCCGTGGACACTATCACCTCTGGTACGGTTCTCGAGATGCGAGTGCCGGTGGCGGCGAAGGTCTCGCCCCGGCGACGAGCAGGTTGCCGCCGGGCGTCAGGACGAGGGTGAACAGCGCGAGGTGCGGAGATGGGATCACGACGGTCGTCGGTACCAGTCGAGCTTCCGCGGCGATGGTGAGGTTACAGGCTCGTCACATCGCGCGAAGCTCCGCGCGCTCGGTGCCCGCCACCGACGTTGACTCCGA
>JAYVWH010001147.1:0-13005 GCA_043786265.1 Kofleriaceae bacterium
ATCGTTGGTGGACTTGGCTGAACACGGCTGTCGAGCGCGGTTCCGGAGCGGTGATCAGATGCGCCTGATCTCGATGTACCGATCATTACCTGCCTCGCAACGCTTCCTCTTCTTCGCGTATCCGATCTCTCTCGGCCATCTGTTCCAAGCTCTCCGCAACCTGAGTAGCCCATCGACGTAGACCGCCAAGCGCTGTCGTGCGGGCAACGTCGCGCATGGCACGGCCGGTGCTGGACCAGTGTTCGGAGGCACGCCCGATCCACGAGCCCGTCACACAGCGAGAATGAAATGCACTAGCGACGTCATCGCGGTCGGCGTAGAGATTGACGAGAATCCCCGCGAGGGAGTCGTCAGTGAACTTGGCCGAGACGACGTGAGCAAGAAGCGAAGCGTGGTGAACAGGGTCCTCCGCCGTCCACGCAAGAATTGCTGACCTATCCATTTGGTCGACTAGTCCTTCAGGAAACCCGATCGTGAAAAGGTATGCAGTCGAATATTCGGCGCCTAGATACTCTCGGGTCGTCTCCCAGGTTCCCACTGGATCACGTTCGACGCAGGCCCAGGCGACTCCGTTGGCGAGTGAGTGTTCGAGAAACCAAGAGGCGTTCGTGTCGCGAACGTTTTGCTGCTCCAAGATTGCTGCGTACAGCGCGCGCGGGTAGCGATCAACGATCCTCTTGGCCAGCTCTGACCATTCGTATCCATCATCCTGCCTGTCTTGAATTGCTGCGCCCGTGGTCGCGAGCTGCAGAGCCAATTCGGACCAATAGTCGAGTTCATCGGCATGCTTGCTGAGCCGGTTTTGTAGCATCGAGACCGCTACACTCACGCCGTGTTCCTGACGGGCAAGAGTCTCGAGGATTGGTCGCAACCAGTTGCGATCCAATTTCTCGTCCCACGACGAATATGCGAGCTGTCCGATCGTCTCGCGTCGGGCCTGTCCAGCCGCGATGACTTTTTGAACTCGTTCTGCGCTTCGCAGTGTTGGCGGCAAGCTCCAGCTGGCCTCAAGAACGAAGTCGGCTCGCTCGGGCGCCGACACCCATAAGGCGTCCAACCATGTATCGAGCCATTCGGGCCCTTCCGATTCCGACCGTTTCGCCAAGTAACCGGAGGCAACGCGTCCGTCGAGACCCATCGACTGTGAGCGGAGCAAGCTCTCGACAAGAGCATCTATCTCGACGCTAGCCAACTCCGCACCAAACACCCAGGCGTGTCTGCACTCTCCGCTGGTCAGCCACGACCACTCTGAGGTCAAGAGGTCCGGATGAGCTGCGAGGTGCCTAGCGACGTCGCGAAGTCGTTCCTTGTCGTCATGCAAGGATCCAGGGCCAGTGACCTCACGCAGTTTTCCTCTCGGCGACGAATCCTCAAGCTTTCGAAGCAAGCCTTCAATGAACGGTATGTCCGAAGGGTCGACTTCTTTTCCGTACTTCTTGGTCTGTTGAAGCTTCCCCGCAACTCGCCTTCGCAGCGCCTCTCGTTGCTCGGGAAAGGCCGCAGCGGTGGCAACGAACAGGTCCGCGATCGCCTCGCGCACGGGATGTTCTCGCAGGATCGTCGCCAGTTCGCCGACAACCTCGCCGACAGCGCTCTCGAGGGCCGGATCTCGCGTGGTCACAGCCACTCGAAGCTTCTCGACCCCGAGGAGAAACGCTTCGATGTAGTCACCCCCAGTTTGGGGCTGCCACTCAGGCTCTGGCAACCCACGGGTGATCGGTGTGCGGTGCGTACGGAAGCCGGAACGATTCGCGATTCGGCCGAGAGCGCGGAATGCGAGTTCTCGCAATGGAGGGGAGCCGGTCGCGAACAGCTCATCCAGGACACGAACTCGCTCGCGATACGGGGTGGCTGTGCCGCTCAAGTGCATCGTAAATCGATGCAAGAACTCGCCGGTTGCGTTGTTCGCGTAGGTCTCATTCTCCGCTTCCGCCAGCAACGCAAGTGCGTGGGTTGCGTCGTCAAACGTCGTCGTGGACCAGGAAAGACCGACGAAGCCTGAGATCAACCAGCGTCGAGCACCGCCCTCGATCGCACGTCGCTCGTCTCGGTTTCGTCGCGCTAGCTCAGCGCGCATTCGGGCCGCAGCCGTACCCGGATCGGCGGCGGCAAGAGCTGACCAACGACGGATCGCCCGGGCATCGTTCAGGTCAGCTAGAGGAAAAAAACTGTCGAGAGCCTCCCGGCCAAAATCGCCGGCCTGTGGGCTGCTCGCAAGCGACTCGAGTCGCTCGTAATACGCGTCGACGCCCGCTTCAGAAAGCAGCGAGGGCAAGGACTTCATCTCCGACGGATAGATGCGCCAGGCTTCGAGAGCTAGATAGATCCCAAGGGGCGTTGGAGAGATGTAGCGCAACCGCCCACCACGCGGCGCGATCTGGAATCGTTGATGAAATCGATCGACGTCCCGCCGTACCTGTACCCACTCGAGACCGAAATGGGTGGCGATTGCTTTTCCCTCCGCCGCGTTCTCTTCGGTCCATCCAACCGAGGCGAGCACGGCAACGACGTGGAGCGATGCACGATCGTCTACGCCCAGCATCGCGTCGAGGAACATCTTGATGTCCTGCTGCTCGAGTATTGTTCGAACGTCCATCGTCGGATTCCGGTGTACGGCATCTGCGGCGAGTCGGGCGAGTCGCATGTAACCCGCGGAGAAGCTGGCAACGAAGACCGCGTGTTCGAGCGGCATGCCCGGATACCAGCGCCGCACGACGTTCGTGACTTCATGTTCCGCCAGCGGGCGCACCTCGACAGCCTGGATCCTGGCTGGTTCGGGCGAGGCGGAGGTTCCGATCGTCACCAGACGAATTCGACCATTCCCAGCTCCCACTGCTGCACGCAACGGAAGTAGCTGCTCGAGCTGCACTTCATCGGCAACAAGGACAAGACGAACACCTTGGTCCGCCACGCAGCTGTCGAGCATCTCAGCAAGTCTCAGATCGGCTGACTGGCGCACATAGATGACGAACGCCTCCCATGGCGAGCCTCTGCAAAGCTCAAGAGCGAACCGACTCTTGCCGACTCCGGGGTGACCACAGACATGAAGATTGAGAACCTCAGTCGATGCGAAGTCGAGATCACTTCTCAATCTCGCGATCGCGTCTTGTTGCACTTTGATGGGCTGCCACTCGGCGCCGTGCTCATCGCTGCGCGCCCATTCATCGATGCGCCAGACACCTTCCGGCCGACCGGCTCGTGACGCTGCGACTGCGGGGTGCTGGTTGCACCAAGTTGTCAGTCGCTCGCTCCCGATCACCTCAATACGATCAGTTGGCACGTTTTTGGTCGTTGCTTCATCGACAAGGATCTTGAGCCGGTCACGCTCGCCTGCCTCACCGCGTGTTGAAGCGTTGCATACGACGACATACCTGCCGCCGGTTTGAAGTGTACGCAGTGGGATGGGCTTAAGGACCTCACCCCTAAGCTCCGCTGGTTGACCCGCGGTTCCAGATTTGAACTGCCAACACGTCTTGGCGTCGCCAAGCCACAGATCCGGGCGTGGTGGGGTTGGCGACATACCGTCGGCCCCACCATCCTTGGCGATCCCTTCGGTGTTCACGATCACCTCGGCCACGTTAGCGCCCGCGAGGTACGCTTGCGCCTTGAGCAGGTCGAGCATCAAGCTGTTCAGATCACGATCGTCGAGAGCAGCGATCTTCTCGGGCGATGCCTGGAGCGCCGTGCGGTAGATGCTCACCCGGTTATCGTCAACGCTGAGCGAATGCCGGTCAACACACGCGGCTGCCGGTTGGCTACAACGAACTGGATTCTGCGCGGAGCGTGCCCCGTGACCTGCTGGGCCTTCTCCCTCGGCAACTGCTTTGGCGGCATCTCGCCCAAGTACGTCATTTCGAGGAGCCCGTTCGACGAACGTCGAACATCGTCGAGGGCCTGCCGTGGTTCCCGGGGTTCCCGGAGATCCCGAGCGTCGGGCTGAGTATTGATCGAGGTTTTTTGGAAGCAGCGGCCAACTGCTCGAAATGCTACATGAGACGCGCGAGCCATGCCCCTGCCTCTCCAACTGCCGCAACGAATGGCCGTCCCGAACTCATGGGTTGAAGCGGCGAGTTGCGTTCGAGCACATGCCGCGATGCGTGAGGCCGTAGAGCATTTCCGACACGTCCTCGGTGAGCGATGGCGGGGCTGGCAGCAGCACAGCCACCTCGCGCGGAGCTTTCACACGAGCATCCAGGGTGGCGAGCGAGAATGGGTACGCCTTCATCGGCTCGCGCGCTCTCTCGATGGCGTCGCCAACGTCGAGCTACTCGTGAAGGATCTCGGCTCGCCAGCTTGGCAGAAGCACATCGCGTCGGAGCAGGCGCTCGAGTTCTGCGGGCGCATGCGCGCGGTTGGACATCGCGTCGAGATTATCAGGAACACCGACGAGGTCAGCCCCGACGTCCGTGTATGGCTGCGCGATCGTCCCGTCACGATCGAGTTCAAGGCGCTACACGATCCCGACGAGCAGATCCCGTGGGACGAGTTCTTCGAGGCGTTGCACGGCGAGCTGTTCAGGCGAAGGCCAAACGTCGAGGTGTTCCCGTTCGACGTCGACTTCCTCGCGCCAGCGCTCGAGCACCGGGACGATGTGGCCGACGCGCTCGCGGCGATCGCCACGCGGGGCGACGAGGAGTTGCTTGACCTGCCCCAGGGCTCGGGTCGCGCGAGATACGTCGGAGATCCAGTAGCACCACGCGCACTGCGCTACCCGGTAGACCAGCGCGATGACCTCGATCGAATCGTCGCGAATCTCGGCGCCAAGTATCGTCGGCAGCTACGGGCGGCTGACGGCCCGAGGCTGCTCGTCGTGCTCACGAAGAGCATGTTCTTTGTGCAGAACGAGCACATTCCCGCGGTCGCGCGTCACGTTGCCACGACGCTGGGGCGGACCCTTGCCGAGCGGACGACGATCAGCGGCTTGCTGCTGCACGAGGAGCCGCTCGAGCCACCACACACGCCCGTGCTTCACGTCGACAACGGTTGGCGATTCGCGATGTGCGCGACCGAAGGACGCGCACGGACGGCGGTACTCGTCCAGAACGCTACGGTGATGGTCGGGCTGACGGAGCCGGAGCTTGACGTGCTCGTCGGCGAGAACATGCACTGGTAGCGGCCATCGCGTCTGGCCGGTAAGCTCAGTTGGGCGATGACCTTCGGGCTTCCAATCGAGCTGGCCGGCGATGGCTTCGGCATCTTCATCGACTGAGGGTGCCGACCGGCATGACCGTAGGTCGGCAGCAAACCTCACGCGTGTACTCATTGGACTCGAACGATCACGTCACGGTGCTTCTCCGCGAAGTCCTCGAATAGGTCTGGGTGAACGCACGCCGCAAGGATTTCCAACGACTCGACGAGCCGCGGTCCTGACCGATTGAAGTAGGCGTTGCCGTCGGTGACATAGACTCGGGCGCCTTCGAGGGCCAGGAGAACCAGGCGATCGATGATCTCGCGCTCCGCGAGGGTCCTTGCCAGAGCGAACCCGCACGGCTTGATCAGCACGACCTCGGGCTTCAGCGCGTGGAGTTGCTCGGGTGCGATCGTTGGCGCGGGTTCACCCGCAGTGGCACCGCACGCAGCGCCGCCAGCGAGCTGGATCAGCTCCGGCATCCAGAGGCCACCGATCATGATCGGATCGAGCCATTCGACGGTGACGACCCTGGGTCTCGTAGCGGCCTTCGCAGCTCTTGCCGCGATCCCTCGCACGCGAAGCTCCAACTCCCATCGCACGACCTTGCCTTGGGGACCGCAATCGAGCGCAGCCGCGACGCGCTCGATGTCGCCCATCACGTCTGCGAAGCGCGTCGGCCTCAAGCTGAGGATCGTGACGTCCTCGCGGTTCGCGAGCTGCGAGACGACGCGTCGGACGTCGTCGATCGCGACTGCGCACACCTCGCATAGATCCTGCGTGACGATCACGTCGGGCGCCAACGCCGCGAGCTGGTTCTCGTCGACGTCGTAGATACTGAGGGCCTCGATAATCGCAGCTCGCACCGAGACGTCGATCTCTCGGCTTGAGCCGGTCGTGTCGACGCGTGACTGGGTGAGGCGCGGACGATCGAGGATCGAGGACGGGTAGTCGCACTCGTGGGAGATGCCGACAAGATGATCGACTGCGCCGACCGCGCAGATGATCTCCGTCGCCGAAGGCAGCAGCGAGACGACCCGGTGGAGCCGTCGCCTGGACGATCTCGTGGTTGTTCGCGGCGTGACGACCATCGGTGCCAGCAGGGTCGCACCGATCGAGCGTGAAGTTGAGGGTCGAATCGCGAGAGCAGAAATTCGTGTTCGCAAGGCGGTTGTCTCGACGCCCACTCGGAGCGCAGCCGCGTCCGCTTCTCGACTCGGCGTAGCTCCGACAAGAGCTGCCGGTTGAGATCCCGCGCCGTCTCGCCGTCAAGCTCGGCGATAATCTCGCAGTGTCATCGGTCGGCGAGACCGATCCCTCCCACCGTTCCAACGTCGGGATAGAGGGCCTCACGAGTGCAGCGGCCACACTTCGCAATCGTCGACGTAGATCGCCGAGACCATTTCAGGCTTCAGCGTCATCCGCCGGCCGCGTTCGGGTGGCAGCGTCTCCGGTGGCTGCAGATCACGAACCCGCAGAAACACCAGGTAGCCATCTTCGATGCCGTCGAAGCGCATGCCCCCGAACCCGACGCGCGCCGTGGCACCTGTATCGTCGGCAAAGACGATCTGATCGGTGGGAATCGAGACTCTCCGACCATCCGCGAACACGATGAACGTCCCTGGCGGGCCGTTCTGAACGATCGGCAACTTCGGGACGACTTGTGGCTCGCGATAGATCTGCGTGTTTACGACGAACTCGATCAGCAACGGCACATCGGTCAAACGGTCCCCCTATCGTACGCGGGCAGTGTCGTGAGCCGTGTGTCGTCGACGGGGCCGCCGACCGTGAAATGGTAGAGGCTCTGCCAATCACGCGAGTCGATGCCGAACACCTCGTGGACCCGATCGTCGAAGTAGCATCCGATGCCCGTCGCACGAATGCCTGCCTCCTCGGCTTCGAGGTAGAGCACCTGCCCGACGAGTCCGGCCTCCCAATACAGACTGCGATAGAACGCAGCACCGTAGCGAAAGAGGCTACCCAAGTAGTCGGCGATCATCCCGAGGCTGAACGCACCATCTCCCGCAATGTCCTGCCCGCACGAGACGCTCGCCGCCAGCGCGCGGCAGTCGCCTTCTTGGAGCAGGTACAGCGGCAAGCCACTCGGGCACGCCGCTGGGCGCTGCCACAGAAAGTCGCACCGCATCGCTTTGCGCAGCGGCTCGACCTGCTCGGGATCCCGCGCGAGCGCATAGAGGCCGGACGCGAGCCCGTTCACGCGATGCACGAACAAGCCGAGATGGATGCGCGGACGCCATGGAATCGCGTCCCACGGCATGGCTTGCCGATCTCGTGTCGGCACGAGCCGCCCGAGCATCCGAAACAACGTCGCCGCGGAGATCGTCGTCGACCGATCCATGCTCACCGCGCTTCGCCGTCCGAGAATGACCTTCTCCGCGCTGAATGCAGCCGATCGAATCGGCGGCTCGAACAGCTCTGCTTCCGACGGAAATGCCGCGAAGTCCTCGTCAATCGCAGCGGGCGGACTCGTCGTGGCGGCCGCCACCTCGTCGATCACCGGCCACGCGACGTGGTCGCGGCTCAACGGGTTGGCCTTGCCGTACCATCGCGACACGGCCACCGGGCGTGACAGCGCGTCGACCAGGCGCCCGTGTTCGCCGCTGCGGGCCGGAGAAACCACCGCCAAGAGGTCGGGATGCTCGCGCTCAGCGCCCGCGTAGTCGGCGTCGCGATCGAGGCCGAGAAGCTGCGCCGTGACGTTGCTGCCTTCGAGCAACGCGAGCTTCCAGCCCAGCGCCGCCGCGGCGAACCGGAGTGTCCCTAGCGCGTGCCCCACGTCGTGTTGGCAGTAGCGGAACGCCCGCTCGCCGTACTTCCACGCCTCGCGCCACAGGATCGACGATAGCCCAACGAGAAATGAGTGTTCGGGGATCGTTGCGGTCACCACCGACCACCACGCCGGTTCGAGATCGGCTCGACGCTCGAGACCGTGTTCCTTCGGCGCGTAGTGGTACGCGGCCGGTTGATCGTGAATTCCATCAAGCGCCGGCAAGAGCGCGTAGCCCTCGGTCGGATGCAAGTTACCGCTCGACGGATTCGCGCGCAGCGACCACGAGGTGTCACCGTACTTCTTCCATGCGGTGAGCGAGAGCGCGTATCGAAAGAATAGCGAGACCGACTCGATCGCGAGCGGCTCCGGTGCGACGAGATCGGGGACCTGAAGCTGCCAGTACGGTAGCCCGCGCGCTGACTGAGGCAGCGGTAGTCGCACCAGCGGTGCACCCTCGTAGCGGCGAAACGGATTCGGCTGGGTCGCCCAGTCCATGTACCCGAGCGATCTCGCGTAGCGCCCGAGATGGTGCTTCGTGCGTTCGTGATAGGCCACCACGATCTCGGCGGGGGACATCTCGCTCGCGCTTGGCCCCCCTGTCTCGCCGACGACCACGAGGCGCTTCAACACGGTGGCGGACCCTACCGCGTTGGATCACCCTCGACCAGGGACGTCCGAAGCTGCGTCGCGATGATCAGGGCTTTGTGGGGCGTAGCCTCAGTGTCGCCGACCGAGCACTCGCGCGGCCTGAGCAAGGCTACGCTTCTGCATCCCCTCGGGATCGTCGAGCAGTCCCAACGAAACCAGCCTCCTCGTAGTCTTTCGGCCAACACCGACGATGCGCAAAGCTTCGAGCACCGTCGTCGGCTGCGCGGCGATCAGCGCGGCTCGCGCCGCTTGTCCCAAGCCGGACCATCTGTGGAGGTGGTCCGCGGTGATCGGGACACGGCGCGGTGACACGGCCTCATCGTGCCTTACGACGGCCCGGACGTCACGTCAGCCAGCCGCACCGAGTTCGGACTCGCGATCCGCGTTGACCCGTGAGTGTGGACGGCTCTCAGCAACATCGGGAAGGCCGAGCAGGAAGATCGCCTCGGTCCTGTGGCTCGCGTACGCCTCGAACACGTACTCCGACCAGTCGCGCTTCATGAGGACCCGGTAGGCGTCGATGTTCTCCCGCTTGCCGGTGTTGGCCAAGGTCCGCGCGAGATACTTGCGCCACGCCTCCACGCCGGGGTTGACGATCACATACGGCGTCGTGACGACGACGTGGTCGGCGACCTCCGCGCTCGACGCCGGCAGCACGCGTGCCAGCCACAGCTCGCCTGCTACGCCGTCGTAGCCGGCCTGGCAGCTGCACACGCGCAGCTCGTCGGTCACAAGCTCGCGAAGCTGGATCCGCCCGTTCGCGACGCCTGCGTGGACGTGAAGCCCGAGCCTGGACTCGACAAGCGTCGAGAGGACGTCGACGAACGACGGGTCCATGCCCCTCGATCGCGCGACAGCCAAGACGATCGACCCAAGGGTCTCGTGCTTCACGCCGACGGTCAGGTCCCACAACGCCCAGCTCCAGAAGAACGACTTCGTGAGCGGGCTCATTGGCGGCCCGCTTGGCATGTACTCGTCTTCGGCCTTCTGGATTCGGTCCATGAACCGGCGTAGCTCGGGCATCTCCTGGATCGCCTCGACGAGCGCGAGGGCCCAGTTGGTCACGTTGGTGTACGCGGCGAACGAGGGTGACTCGTTGCGCGCGTCGTCGGAGGCGACGGCTTCCCGATGGATTCGCTCCATCTCATCGGCGCCCTTGCGCCGGATGGCGAGGTCCACAAGTTTCTGCTTCTGGGGTTTGCTGAGCGCGTTGACGATCTTGCGGGCGATCGGGCCGGCCTGGGGCTTGGAGATCATGAGCGGGCTCCGAGCGTGGCGTTCTCGTCGGTGGCGAGGTGGCACTTCTTGTACTTCTTCGAGCTGCCGCACCAGCACGGTTCGTTGCGGCCGGGACGCGCAGGCGGCTTGGCCGGCTCCCGCGACTGCAGCGCCGCATGCATCTGCCGTCGCCACCGATCAGCCGGCTCGAGTGCGCGGTCATACTTCTTCTCTTGTGCGGGCGTCAGGCTGCCACCCAGCTCCTCGATCGCGGCGCGCAGCTCCACGAGATCTTGGTTCGCCATCGGGCTGTCGCTCTCCACGACCTTGTAGTCGTCGAAGGCGAGAGAGAGATGCGGGACGGCGCGTTCGTCACCGTACTCGGCCAGGTCACCAGCAGCGTACGACGGTTCGGTCTTGAGGACCTCCAGCAGCACGGTGAAGATCCGATCGTCGCGGACGCCGGTGTGCGCGAGGACCGAGGCGACGCTCACGCGCAGGTCTCGGCTCTCGTTTTCGGCATAGGCGCGAAGAGCCGGCTCGATGATCGGTGCACCGATCTCGGGCAGCGACTGGATAAGCTGGTCATGCAGCAGCTCGAGCCTATCGGTCCGGGCGAGCACGCGCAGCATGGGCTCGATCGCCTCGACTGCGTGCAGCTCGCCCAGGAGTCGAGCCGCGTGAGCCGGTGCCCAGCCGTTGCCGGGCGCTGTCTCGATCGCCAGCTTCTGGTCCTCCACGATCTCCAGAAGCCCTGGCACGGCCATCGCGCCGAGCGCAACGATGTCGCGGCGAACGTCGTCGGGCACGCGCTGACCTGCAGAGATGAGCCGCCGCACGATGGCTCGGGGCTCGGGTTCGCGAACGTCGTCGGTGGCCTGGATCTCTGGCACGTTGTCCTCCACTACCGGTGCAACGCCGGGAACATTGCCTCGTGCCGCTCGATCATGTCCGCCGCGATCGCGCGGAACTTGGCTGCGTCCTCGTCGTCCTTGGCGATGACCTTCACCAGCCCGGTCATCATCTCCTCGCGCCGCGGCTCGTCTTTGCACAGCGCCAGATTCCAGACCGCCATGCCGAGCGACAGCGCATGGTCCATTTTGGCCTTGTCGTCGCCAGCTGCTTCGAGCAGCGGCTCGATGAACCGCATCATCTGCGCGGCCGGGCCCTCGCCGCGATCCTTCGCCTCGTAGAAGTCAACGGCGTGGTTGAGCACGCCGGGCGGCAGATCACGACCGGAGATCAGGAGCGGCCGACCTCGGTGAGTGACGATGCGGGGGCGCGGCACAGGCGGCGGTGCGGGCGGCGCAGCAGCGATGCGAGCCGCTTCGTCCTTGGGCCGACAGCACTTCTTGTACTTGGTCCCCGAGCCGCAGGGGCACGGACCGTTTCGGCTTGGAGCGGACACAACCGAACCCTACGCGGTCACCCTGACGGTCGAGCCACGAGGCCTATCTTCGACGGGAACTAGGGATCCGCGCGTCCACCGACCGTCTCCCGGCGCGCTCCGGCTTCAACGCGAATACGTCCGGGAGTGACACGCCGTACGCCACCGAGATCGCGACCAGCGTTTTCAGCGTGACATTCACGGTGCCGTTCTCGATCCGCTGGAGGTGTTTGGCGTGCATCCCGACAGCTTCGGCCGCCGTCTCGAGGGTACGACCGCTTGCCTCACGCAGCTCCCGCAGGTGGTGAGCGAGCTGCTTCACGGTCGCATCGTACGCACGACGGACCACGGCCTTGGACAGGACTCGGGACGGCCCGTGGTTGTGTCGTGAGGGGCGCGAGGCCACCCGCAAGCCGTACCGGCAACCACCGATGTGTTCGACAACTCAAGAGTTCCAGCATAAGATCGATGGTCGATGGATGGGATCGACAACGGCGCCGAAGTCACGGTCGCGTGCCGGCATTGCGGCGGCGCGGTAAAGCCCGCGGCCCGGATCTGCAAACACTGCAAACGCTCTCTCGAAGTGCGCCGCGACAGCGCGCCCATGGCAGCCGTCGGAGCGGCGGTGCCGCCGCTCCCACCGGTGCTCCTGGAGCTGCGCAGCTTTCTCACGTCAAAGAGGCTGGTCGAGCCCACCAAGATCGATCAGCTGCTCGGATCGCGAACACGGACGACGCCGCGGCGCTGATCCGGCAACTCGCTGTGCTTGGCGCGCTCACTCAGGTGCAAGCAGACACGCTGATCGGCGAGTTCCAGCAGCGGCAGATGGCGCTGGCCCGCGGAGTGGTCGAGGCGGCACGCGCCCGAGGGTTCGTCCCCGCCTCGCACGTAGAGCAGGCGCTCGGGTCGTACGCGCCGATGGCGTTGGGCGTCTCAATCCACGACCACCTGGTCGGCTCAGGCCTCCTGACTCGAGAGCAGGCGGACGGGCTTCATCGTTCTGGCGCGGGCACTGGTAAGGCGATGCGCCGCGTCGCACTCGCGGCGCTGGGGATCGTTGTCGTCGTTGTCGTGATCGCGGTGACAAGGAGCGAGCCAGCGAAGGTCGAAGATAGTTGCACGATGAACGGGCTCGGCGTCGGCCAGTGCAACTTCACAAATCGGGGAGGCAAGACGGGGAGTGTCTGCGGCTACGTCAAGGTGAGGTGCAACGGCAAGACCCGCTCGAGTGACGTGTTCTGTTCCGGTGACGTCAAGGTCAAGGAGAGCCGCATGGTGGAGTTTCGCGTCGTTGGAATCAGCGACATCACGAACAACGACTGGACCAAAGAATGCATTTTCGACTTCTACCCTGAGTGACCCATGCCGGCGTGCCCCATGTGCGCCGAGGAAATCTCGGCAAACGACATCACCTGCCAGCATTGTGGAAGCCCGACGGGCTTGCGACCCCCGTCGGCGCGAGCGGCGATTGCGCCGCTGGTACCTGTGGCCAGAGCGCCAAGATCGGCCGCTCCAACCTGCCCGATGTGCACGGAGTCGATCGCCGCGAGCGACGTCACCTGCCCGCACTGCGGCAGCGCCACCGGATTCACGCCCGTCGTCCAGCCCGCGGTTCGATTCGACGACAAGATGCCCGATCGCAGCGTGCCCCGAGCCTCGAAGCGAACCAAGCTGATCGCGATCATCGCGGGCGTCGCCATCCTCGGTGGTGTGGCGGTCGTGATCGCCGTGAAGATGGGGCGGTCGTCGACCACGGGATCTGCGCCCACGGCTCCAGCGTCGCCGCCGGTCGCAGCACAGAGCGCCACACCGCCAGTTGTTCCGGATCCCGCG
>JAYVWH010001148.1:0-4610 GCA_043786265.1 Kofleriaceae bacterium
GGTCCTGCCAGATCAGCTCCTCCGAAGGAACCTCGGGACCGAGGTAGCGCGCGCGCGGTCCCATATCGCGGTGCGTGAGCTTGAACCATGCGCGCGCAAAGGCGTCTGCAAACTGGTCGGGGTTCGCCAGGAACCGGCGCGCGATCTTCTCGTACGCCGGATCGAAGCGCAGCGCGAGGTCGGTCGTCAGCATCGCGGGCGCGTGCTTCTTCGCACCGTCGTGGGCGTCGGGCACCGTGCCGGCGCCCGCGTTGTTCTTTGGCTGCCACTGGTGGGCACCGGCCGGGCTCTTCGTCAGCTCCCACTCGTACTTGAACAGGTGCTCGAAGAAGTCGTGGCTCCACTTCGTCGGCGTCGTGGTCCACGTGACCTCGAGACCGCTCGTGATGGCATCGCCACCGTGGCCCTTGCCGTGCGTGCTCGCCCAACCGAAGCCTTGATGAACGACGTCGGAGGCCTCGGGATCGAAGCCGACATGCTTGGACGGATCACCGGCGCCGTGCGCCTTGCCGAAGGTGTGACCACCGGCGATCAGCGCGACCGTCTCCTCGTCGTTCATCGCCATGCGCGCAAACGTCTCGCGGATGTCGCGCGCCGAAGCGACGGGGTCCGGCTTGCCGTTGGGCCCCTCGGGGTTGACGTAGATGAGTCCCATCTGGACGGCTGCGAGCGGCTTCTCGAGATCGCGGTCGCCGGCGTAGCGTTTGTCCTCGAGCCACTTCTTCTCCTGGCCCCAGTACACGTCGGCCTCGGGCTCCCAGATGTCCTCGCGACCGGCACCAAACCCGAACGTCTTGAACCCCATCGATTCGAGCGCGACGTTGCCGGTCAGGATCATGAGGTCGGCCCACGAGATCTTGCGGCCGTACTTCTGCTTGATCGGCCACAGCAGGCGGCGTGCCTTGTCGAGGTTGACGTTATCGGGCCACGCATTGAGCGGCGCAAACCGCTGGCTGCCCTTGCCTGCCCCGCCACGGCCATCGCCCGTACGGTAGGTGCCCGCGCTGTGCCACGCCATGCGGACAAACAGCGGACCGTAGTGCCCGAAGTCGGCGGGCCACCAGTCCTGCGAGTCCGTCATCAGCGCCGTGAGGTCGCGCTTGAGCGCCGCGTAGTCGAGGGATTTGAGCTCCTCGGCGTAGTTGAAGTCGCCACCCATGGGGTTCGAGACGGGCGAGCGCTGGTGGAGCGTCTCCAGTCGCAGCCGATTGGGCCACCACTCGATATTGGAGGTGCCGCCGCCGGCTTGATGCTTGAAAGGACACTTTGCTTCGGTCGCCATGACGTGACTCTACGGCGGCTACGTCTTACAGAAAAGTCACCATTAGTGATTAGACTGATAGGATATTACTATCAGTGACCGGCTCGCGCGACGTGATGGACCTCGTCGATGGTGGCAGCCTTGACGACTACATCGCCCAGAAGCGCGCGCCACTGACCTCCGCCGAGCTGCTGGCCATCGCGGAGCCGATCCTCGATGCAATGGAGCACGCCCACACACCGCTGGAATCATCCACCGCGATCTCAAGCCGGCGAACATAGCTAGCCCTCGACCCAGGCAAGCTTCGCGCGCGCCTGGGCGGTCGAGAGCGTATCGGCGGCGGCGCCTGTATCGGCATCGACCCAGTCGGGGAACGGGGTGATCACGTTCCGATGCTCGCCCGTCGGCGTGTGCTCCTGCTCGACGGCCGCGAGCTGCTGGGGAGCGAGCACGCCGTCGAGGCCCAGGCGCACGAGCGCGGGCCACGCCTTGCGATGGACGAACGTCACTTTACCGTCGATGAGCTTGAAGCAGCGAATGTCGGGCGAGTCGTCGATCGCGGAGAGTGCGGTGAAGATCGCATTGCCCTTCTGATGGGCCCACCAGCTGCCGACGATCGGCTCACCTGCGACGGCTTCGGCGACCGACGGCACCGGGCCACGGGCGGAAGCGAGCACGACGCCGTGCTGTGCGACGAACTTCACCCACTTCGCGTCACCGTTTCCAGACGACTTGCGCGTGGGCTTGCGCTTGGGCGCGGGCTTGCGCTTGGGCGCGGGCTTGCGCCTGGCAACCGGCTTGCGAGCAGCGGGCTTGGCACGCTTGGCGCGAGCGGACTTGCCGCGAGCAGCTGGCTTGGCAGCGGCGGAACGACTCGTAGCTTTTGGTTTCTTCTTCACCGAGGGATGACGAAGAGGAAATCACGCGGCGGGACAAAACGATAGCCATCCTCGGTCACACGAATGATCTCGGAGCCGTCTTCGCCCAGCAGCCGCCGGATTCGCATGATGTTGGTGAACAACGCCGCATCGTGGCGCAGGGGGTGGTACTCGACGTTCCACACAGCCTGGACGATCGCTTCCTTCGAGAAGACTTTGCCGGGCGCCGACGCGAACAAGAACAGCAGGCGCTTGAGCAGGCTGCGACGCCGCAGGTCCGCAAGCTCCTGGCCGTGACGCCAGATGACCTCGCGGACGCCGTCGACCGCGAGTGCGCGGGCGGCGATCCGGAGGACCTCGGGGTTGGCGTCGGAGACATCACTCGCCACACCCTCGGCGTCGATCACGCGGAACGGACGCTGCGCGGTGAGACCGAGGTCGGTGAGCAAGCGGGCCGCGCCTTCGATCGCGGTTGACGCCATCGTCGCTGCGCTCGGTGCCGACGGATCGGCGACGGCCTCGTGGCCCGAGATCGAGTCGAGCGCCGCGTGCGCGACGAGCCGCTCGACCGGTAGGCCGGCCGTCAGCGCGAGCTCGGCAGCATCTCGTGCGTAGGCGACGGCAGAGGCAGCGTCGTCGTCGTCGCGAGCGAGCGCGGACAGCGCGAGCAGCGCATGACAGCGTGCGCGAACGAGACCGGCGGCAGCTGCCTCCCGAGCGGCGCGAGTCGCCGCAGCGCGCGCGTTGGAGCGATCACCGCGGGCCAGCTCGAGGCGGGCGACGATCACGAGCGCGCTCGCGAGCTCGATCGTGCGATGCGAGCGCTCGGCGAGCACCGCGGTGTCGCGAGCGACCTCGAGCGCGAGGCCGACATCACCGGCCGCCAGGGCGACTTCGGCAACAGAGAGACGGCGATCGAGCTCGTCGCGGCATTCCGCACCCGCGTTCTGTGCGAGCTCGACGGCGCCGGCGCGCTGACCGGACATTGCACGGGCGGTGGCGAGGAGGACGGAGACGTTGGCGCCGCTGGCTGCGTCGAGGGCTTGGCTGCCGTGAAGCTCCTCGAGGCGTGGCAGCGCGGCTTCGAGGCGCAGCTCGAGCAGATCGATCGCACAGACGACCGCCAAGCCGCGGGCGGCGAGGTGCCCGAGCTCGCGGCGAACACTGGACGCGAGTGCCGCGCTTGCAAGCTCGGCGGCGAGCGCCGGTTGACCGCGCAGGATCTCGAGCTCGGCGAGGTCGAGCTCCGCGCGCAGTGCACCAAGCTCGTCTCCGCGCTCACGCCGCGCACGGACGAGATCGTGGAGGAGCGCGGCGGCGCCCGTCGAATCGCCACGCCGGCGCGACACGAGTGCGCGTGCGGCGAGAACTTCGTCGGCGACCGCGACCGCATCGAGATCGCGCGCTGCTGCATCGGCCGCATCGAGCGCGGTCACCGCTTCGACGAGGCGTCCTTCACGGGCGAGACCGATCGCGCGACGCGCATCGATGATCGCCGTGAGCTCGGTCGCTTCGAGACAGACCGGTACGCTCTTGCATGCGCCGTGGGCGCGGGCGAGAGCGGAGCGCATCGCCGCGACCCGACCAGCGTACTCGTCGGCGCGGGCGGCGGCGAGGTGCACGCGCGCACGAGCCAGCGGGTCGGCACTGGAGACGTCACCGAGTGAGCCAAGATGGGCGGCGGCTGCGTCGGGCTTACCGGCGAGCAGCTCGAGCTCTGCGATCATCGAGATCGCACGCGCTCGCTCGCTCGGATCCTGCGAGCCGATCAGGCCTTGCAGGGCACGGCGTGCGCTCGCGACGTCACCGGAGGCAAGCGTCAGCTCGGCGTGGACGAGCGGCGCCACTGCACCTGCGGCGGCCGATGCGCGCTCGAAGGCTTCCGTGAACCTGCCACCACGGATCGCGATCTCGATGCGAAGCGCAGCGAGAGCACGGCCGCGCGCGGGATCGAGCGTCGCCGCATCATCGAGAGCGGTGACCTCGGAGTTGCTACCCGGGCGGCGGCGCGGCCGATCACCGAGAGCGTCGAGCAGCGCCTCGAACTCACCTGCACCACCGGAGCGCGCAGCGAGCTCGCGATGCGCGAGCAGTACGTCGGCAGCGCGATCGCGCTCGCCAGCGGCAAGCCAGTGCCACACGACCTCGCGCACGCGCGTGATCTGATCCATCGCGCCGAAGGCGCCATCGTCGCCGGCTTGCCACGCGAGCCGCGGACCCTTCGAGAGCGCGGCGGTGCTCGCCACGAGCTCGGCGGCGGCGGCGGACAGCCGTTTGCGGGACTCGCCCTGCATCTGCGCGAGCACATCGACGCGGACGACCTCGTGAACGACCAGGCGACCATCACCGACAGCGTCGACCAGCTGGCGCGCGACGAGACCGGTCAGCGCGGCCTCGGTGTCGACTCCGGGAGCCAGCGCCGACACAGCGGCAGGGGCGACGGGCTGGCGCAGCACCGCGAGTGCTTCGAT
>JAYVWH010001149.1:0-3664 GCA_043786265.1 Kofleriaceae bacterium
GATTGGGAGTGATCGCCACGTCGAGGTTCACCCCTGCTTGCCGACCTCGCCACCACAACACTCCCCCCGTGACGATCGCGGCAACGCCAAGAACGCCGAACACCCGTGCGCGGGTCTGTGCGGCCTGCCCGTCGCGCTCGGTCCGTGCGAGCGCGTCGCCCCACTCGGTTCCACGTTTTTGCCCCGAGACGTCGTTCGCATCGCTGCGTGCCGTGAATGCCGACACCACCGCAACGACGCTGGCGAGTCCGCCGGCACTCGCCACCACGATGCCGGCGATCCGCAGGGTGCGTCCAGGATGAGTCTCGGGGGCATCCATCGGGGGAGGCGTGGTCACGATCGGCGCGGGCGGTTGCACGGGCGCCGGCTCATCTGGAGCTGGAGCTGGAGGAACGATCGGCGAGACCACCGGCGTCGTGTCACCGGCGGGCTGAACTCCCGCACACTTCGCCATCGCGGTATCCAGCTCGGCCTGGTTCGCCGGCTTGGGTACGGCGCGCTTGTAGTTGAGATAAAATCGGTTCGCCTGCGCGCAATCCCCCGCGAGGCGATGCGCCTGCGCGATGTTGAAGAGCAGGAGGGGCTCGTTCGACAGCAGGTAGGACTCCTTCCACGCCGCGATCGCCGCCGGATACTCGGCGATATCGAACTGGCGCTTGCCGACCGCGTACAGCTCGGCGGCCCGTTCGGTGCGCTCGGTATCCGGTGAGGCGTCCGCGAGGCGCGGGAGCGCCAGCGCGAGCAACACGACGCAGAGGATCGCCCGTGTCATCGCTTGGTACCTCGCCGATCAAAGGGATTGACCACGGCGTCGGTGTCCTGCTTGGTGGCGCGCTGCTTCGGCCGCAGTTTGATCTTCACCGGCGTGGTTTGCGACGCGGTCACCTGGAACCGTTGTTGCTCGGGGAAGTATCCAGGGGCACTGACCGTGACGCCGTGTTCCCCCGTGGACAGCTCGACGCGCGTCGGTCCACGCTGAACAGCGATCGACTTCCCATCGATCGACACCGCGGCGGTCGCTGGTTGCACGAAGAGCTCGAGATCGCCCACCAGTGGGGCGATCGGGATCTCGGGCGTGGGCGGCGTGGGCAGTGGGCTGGTCGGCGGCGGCGCAGCAGCTGGAAGCGGGGCCGCTGCTGGCGTCTGGGCAACCGGCGGATGATTCTCCTGCGCGGAGGGCGTGCCCTTGTGGCTCATGACCAGCGCGAGCGTCACGACTCCGAGTGCGACGATGCCAAGCGCCGCGACGCCCCAGATCATCGAGCGGCGGGTCGGAACTGGACCCAGCTCGGTCACCGCGAGCCCGACCGGCTCGACCGTTCGTGCGCGCGGAAACGGTGTAGGGGTTTCGGAGGTGAAGCTCTCGAACTCGCCACCATCGGGCCGGATGGTCTTCAGACGCTGGCGAACTTCGGCGGGATCGGGACGCTCCTCCGGTAGCTTCGCCAGCATGTGGAGGATGAGGGACTCCAGGGAGAGCGGCAGATCGGGCGAGAGCTCGCGCGGTGGGCGTGGCGGCTTGCGGATGTGGGCATGCAGGATCTCGACCGCGGAATCCTCGGTCTCGAAGGGTGTGCAGCCGCAGACCATCGCGTAGGCGAGGATCCCGAGCGAGTAGACGTCGGTCCGCCCGTCGATGGCCGTCCCCTTGGCCTGCTCGGGAGACATGTAGAGCGGCGTCCCGACGGTCATGCCCGTCGCGGTCCGGTTCGCGCTCGGTTGTGTCGTCGAAAGCTTCGCGATCCCGAAATCGAGCAACTTCACGCGAAACGTTTCGTCCTCCGGAACCAGGAACACGTTCTCGGGCTTGAGGTCCCGATGAATGACGCCCGCCGCGTGAGCGGCCTCGAGAGCGCGGGTCAGGGCGATCAGGATCGCGATCGTCTCCTGCGTCGACATCGGCGCACGAGCGAGACGCTCCATCAGGGTCTCTCCCTGCAGCCACTCCATCACCAGGTACGAGCGTCCGTCGTCGAGGACCCCGATCGCGAAGATGTCCACGATGTTCGCGTGGCCGATCTGGTTGACGGCTTGGGCCTCGCGGACGAAGCGATCGACCGCTTCGTGATCGGCACAGAGCTTCGCGTCGAGCACCTTGATCGCCGCGCGCTTGCCGATCACGGGATGCCGTGCGCCGTACACGGTCCCCATCCCGCCACGGCCGATCTGGCGATCGATCTTGTAATCTCCGACCAGAGTATCGGGTTGCAGATCGTCGCCCCGGCTGGGAGCGAGCGGAGCATCGCTGGATTCGACGTCGATCATGGTGGTGAGGGGGCTGTTGCAGTCACGACAGGCGACGATCTCCATATCCCACGTGCGCCCGCACTTCGTGCAGGCCCTCATGGCGCATTACGAAGGCTTGCGAACCCCGTGCCCAGCGAGCACCACCAAGAAAGCCTCATCATACCAAGCTGCGGCCCAAGCTGCGGCCACTCGGAGCGGTGCCGCACTGTGCAAGCTTGGAACCCGTGACTGACTTCACTGCCATGTGCGTGCTGTGGCACGGTGGTCCGTTCGGCCCCCCAGGTAGGTGTGCCATGAACCGGTATTCTAGACGATTCCGGCCGTCAGCACCGCGCGCGCTTCCTGGGGGGCGCACGGGTGGTCGATCGTCGTACTCGCCACGACCGCGCCCCGAGGCTTCCCGAGAGGCCGAGCATGCTCTCGACCTCCGACTCTTTGAGTACGAGCATGGCGGCGAGTTGGCTACGGGTCTGTTCCAGGATCGCCTCTCGGGTCGAGCGCAGCCAGCGTGACACCGTGCTTGCATGCACGCGGTAGAGGCGGCCGAGCTCCTCGACGCCGACGCCGTCGAGATAGTAATAGCGGAGCAGCGTGCGCATCCGGCTCGGCTGGCTGCGCACTGCAACGGTGAGCGCTTCACAGGGCGGCGGCGTGTTGCGCGTGACCCGACCTCCTGGTGCGGCGAGCGCGCACGCACCGCGACCATCGCGAGCCGATCCTCGACTGGAACCTCGCGCCACACCTGCCGGCGGATCTCGAGCGCGGTCCGCAGCGCGACCACCCGCAGCCAGCCTCCGAGCGGGCCAGTCCCCGCGTAGCCCGCCAGCTTGGCGGGCGTCTCACCGTTGGCGACCAACAGCTTGTGGCGCAGTAGCTGGATCACCTCGTCGGCAAAGCTCGGTGCTGGATCGACGGTGCGGATCACGCCGGTCACCTGCGTGAGAGTCCGGTCGAAAAGCTCGAGTGCGATCGGGTCACCGTGAACGCAAGCGGCCGCGAGCCGGAGCTCCCCGGCATGGAGCCGGTCGAGATCGAGCGTCCCGAGATCATCGCCGTGGATCGCAGTGACGTGCGACGCGAGCACGGTGTCATCGATCGGAGGGGCCGGGCACTCGATGCGCGCGCGAGAGAGCAAAGCCAACAGGCGCGGGGAACGGGTCACCGCCGCTGACTCGAACCGGCACGGGACGCGGCGTCGACGCTCGGCTATTTGTTCGACATCTGGGGCGCCGCCTTCGTGAGATCGTACGTGTGCGCGTCGTCGAGGCAGCTCTACCTCGGCAAGCTGCTCTGGGAGGTCACGCGAGACCGGGCGCGCGCCAGGCAGCTGGTCCAGGAGGCCCGCGACGGCCTTGCGAAGGCCGGTCTCGGGCAAGGGGTTGCGCAAGCGGACCGTTGGCTAGCCGCGCACCGTTAG
>JAYVWH010001150.1:0-3248 GCA_043786265.1 Kofleriaceae bacterium
CGGTCGTGGCTTCCGATCGCCGCTGCGCGACTTCTTGCTCGCCGACGAGGTCCCGCGCACTTCGGTCGCGCGTACGGGTTCGAGCGCAGCGCGGACATGATCGGCGCGGTCGTCGGTCCGGTCGTCGCCGCAGCGCTCGTGTGGGCGGGGCTCGGATTCAGGACTGTGATCCTGTGGAGCATCATCCCATCGGCGATCTCTGTGATCAGCATCGTGGCGATGACGCGCGATCGCGAAGCGCCGCCCGAGCCGTCGGCTCTGGGAGAGGCAGCGGCGACGGCCGGTCTGTCGCGATCGTATTGGTTGTTCGTCGGCGGCGTGCTGCTGTTCGGTCTCGGTGACTTCTCGCGAACGTTCCTGATCTTCCTTGCGGCGAGCGTGCTCGGCGAGCACGGCGGCGCGTCCGGTCTGTTGTCGACGGCCGTGCTGTTGTACGCAGGGCACAACCTCATCAGCGCACTCGCCGCGATTGCCACGATTTCATGCGCCTTGCATGCTCACCGGTCTAAGCTTAGCAATGCGGCCCATCTGCCTCCTGCTCGTCAGCCTCCTGCTCGCCACCCCGGCCGGAGCTCAGCCGTCGCCAGAGCCAGAGCCCGAGCCAACGCCAACGCCCGAGCCGACGCCGACGCCCGAGCCAACGCCGACGCCCGAGCCGACGCCGACGGGGCCGGTCGCGACCTCGAGCTCACCGGCGGATGAGCCCGTCACTGTCGAGGAGGCCGATGACAAGCCCAAGAAGAAGAAGGGCAAGAAGGGCAAAAAGGACAAGGTCGGAAAGGTCAACGTCTCCGGGTTCCTGCAGGAATGGTTCACCTTCCGGATCGAACACAACCACGACGGAATCACGGATCCCAGCG
Source organism: Kofleriaceae bacterium (assembly GCA_043786265.1). Taxonomy (GTDB): domain Bacteria; phylum Myxococcota_A; class Polyangia; order Haliangiales; family Haliangiaceae; genus JABFXX01. The sequence continues at coordinate 861 of JAYVWH010001150.1, forward strand.
CGTTTCGGCTCGGCAAGGCGGTGGTTCGAGTCAGCGGGCGGATCTCCGGCCATGTCGGATATACCCTCGAGGTCGACCCGCGGGCACCGACGATCGAAGGCGTGATGCGCGACGGCTACGTGTCGCTCCACAAGCTGATCCCACAGCACGAGATTCGCATTGGTCAGCAAAAAGTACCGTGGGGCTACGAGAACTGGATGTCCTCGAACCAGCTCTATACGATCAAGCGATCGGACCTCTCGGAGGGGATTGGACGCGGAACCACGCACCGCGACATCGGCATCGGCCTGGTTGGCAAGCTCCAGCTCGCAGAGGGGTTGCGCCTCGAGGACGCCGTCGCTGTCGTGAACGGCGCAGGGATCGGTGTCCAGGCCGATAACACCAAGCTAAAGAACCTGTGGGGCCGAATCGGCGTCCGCTACGAGACCCATGGCCTGATCATTCACGCCGGTCTCTCGGGTGCGATTGGCGATCAGCTCGACCCACCTTCGATCCCGCCTGATCCGGTCCCGCCCGAACGCTTCAAGTTCAAGCGCGTTGGTGGCGACCTCGAGATCGATCAAGAATGGTTCTTCATCGGTACCGAGTACGGCACCAGCTGGGACACCGCCCCCGCGGACTCGGGTGAGACGGCGAGGACCTCGTCATGGTTCGTCACGGTCGCCGGCAAAACGCCCTACCACGTCGGCCCCGTGTTCCGCTACGACACCGGTGGTGATGCCGGCGAGTTCAAGCGCTACACGATGGGTGGCTACTGGGGAGAGCGAAAGGCGCGGTTCCGTGTGCTGTCTCACCTCGAATATTTCGAGGACGCCGCGGGCGCGCACGACTACAAGGTAACGACGGCGGCGCTCGCAGTGTTTTGAGTCGATCTCACGGTTTCGTGTGGGGCAGGGGCACTCGTTGGCGTCGAGGTCCAAGCGCGTCAGCGTGGTGCGTGGCCGCCGATCGGAAGCATCTAACCTGAGCCGTGAAGCATCAACCTCGATCACTTCTTGGGTGTCGGAGCGAAGGTATCGAGCACGACCTACTTCACGCGTACGTCTCCGCGAACGTGAAGCCACCGGTTCGCTCGACGACGAGCGGGACGCGCTCGCCGATGCCCAGGCCGACAGATGCGGTTAGGCGCTTGAACCGTGAATCCTCACTTGCGTGCCCGGGCACCAGTGAGCGTGGACAGGCTCGTCGAGGCGTAGCGGGCGCTTCCTGAGCACGGTCCGCGAGGGAAAAGCCGGGAAGGCCCTAAGGAATCGTGTTCCAGAACCTCAACCGCAGCAGCGTTTGTACTTCTTGCCTGAGCCGCAGGGACACGGCTCGTTTCTGCCGGCTCGAGGTGTCGAACGGGCCGGCGCACGGAAGTGATGCGACACGAGCTCGACCATCTGCTTGTTGCGCTCGGAAAGCCGCGATCTTTCCACTGATCGTCGACGAGGCGCGCTGTGCTGCGCGCTGCGTTCGTTTCGATCGAGCTTTCGATTCTCGCCGCGCCCGCCTGCGGTTCGTGCGCCACAGCGTCGGCCGTGGGGTCGAAAAGCTGCGTGGTAGAAGTGAACCTCGCGTACGGGTGAGTAGCGCGAGGTGGGAGGCAGCAATGTTGCGAGATGAAAGACTGAACGTCGCGTCCACGTGGGCGGACGAGGACGGCGAGAGGCGTCGCGAGGGACATGTCGAGATGCGCCACGGTGCGCCGACCGACAAGCGCCGCGACCTGCGTGGGGATGCGCAAAGGGACCCGCGTGGCGGTGCGCAAAGCGTCCACACCGTCCAACCGCATCGCGAGATCGATCGCGAGCTGCGGCGCATCGCGAAACAGCGGGCCGGGCTCGACGGCCAGGAAGCGCCCTGTCTGCGCGAGGCTGAACGACACCAGATCTGGCGCAAGCTCGGCTTCTCGACGGCGCTGGGCGCGATGGCTCGCCCGGTGACAAGCCGCCACGGCCGGCGCATCGCATCGCGGTGCACAAATGCGAGGACTGCGGTCGTGCGTGGCAAGAAGGCCGGGGGCGGTGGCTCCAGCTGCGGGAGGCCGATCTCTCGCTCGCCGAGTGCGACGCCGTGATCGTCCACGAGAACAACCAGGCTGAGCCGCGCGCGGAGGCCGAGGCGCCGACGACCCGCAAGCGCACTAACCCGTCCACAGACACGCCGACGGAGGCGGACGCGGGCGACCCGCGCAAGTTCGGCAAGACAACCTCGGACATCCCGGCAAAGATGCGCAAGCGCGTATGGGCGCGGGACAAGGGACGCTGCCGCGTGCCTGGTTGCCGCGCAACGCGACACATCGACATCCATCACTTGATTCCGCGCGCCCTCGGCGGCACGCACGACGAGTGGTCACTGATCTTGCTGTGCTCTTTTCACCACCACTTGCATCATCAGGGCATCCTG
>JAYVWH010001151.1:0-2269 GCA_043786265.1 Kofleriaceae bacterium
GTCCCGGCGGCGATCGACTGCTCGAGCTCGCTGGTGGTCCCTCGCCCGAGCTCGACCTCGGGGTGCCGCTCGATGAAGGCCCCGACTTCACCGAGCTCGATCTCAGCGCGCCATCGGCGATCAGTGGCAAGGCGGCCGCAGCGTCGGCAGCCGCTGGCCTGCCGGACGAGCCCGAGTCGCCAATCAAGATCAAGACGCCCAAGGGAGGCAAGGCGCAGGCGCCGATCCCGATCAACGTCAAGAAGGCGAGCGCCGGTCTGGTGGACCTCAAGCTCGACCTCGCCGACGATCCTCACGACGGCAAGGGTGCGCCCGCTGCCACCGGGAAGACCGCGCCCAAGCGCAAGGGTCCGACGGCGGAGCAGACCGCCGAGGAGAAGGCGCGCAAGCAGAAGCGGTCGCGCATCGTGCTTGGTGCGGTCATTGGTCTCGCACTCGCGGGAGCGGGCGGCGCGTACTTCTACAAGAAGCACGCGGACACGCAGGATCGCCTCGATCACATCAACTCGTCGCTCGCAGACGGGCGCAAGGCTCTTGGCGACGCGAATCCGAACCACTGGATCAAGGCGTCCAACGCCGCGAACGAGGTCATCGAGCTCGATCCGAACAACGTGCCCGCACTCGGCATCGCCGCCGAGGCCGCGCTCGCTGGCGCACTCGATAACGGCATCAACTTCGAAGCGCGCGTGACAGCGGGCCGCAAGCTCGCGCAAAAAGCGATCGGCGTGGGCAAGAGCAGCCCCGAGCTCGAGCGCGCGAAGGCGGTGATGGCGATCGCCGCCGGCCAGCCGGACCGGGCAATCCCTGTGCTCCAGCAGCAGATCGCCACGGCGCCAACCAGCGGCTGGCTCAAGCTGTATCTCGGCTGGGCGCAGCTCGCCGCCGGGGACGCCGCCGCGGCACAGGACGCGTTCGAGCAGGCGCAGAAGCTCGACGGAGGCACGAAACTGCCTGCGCTGTACGGTCGCGCACAGGCGAAGCTGCTCAAGGCTGACGTCGAGGGTGCGAAGGCCGATTTCGCGGCGGTGCTCGCGGCGGACCCGACTCACACTCACATCGGTGCGCAGGTTGGCCTCGCGGCCACGCTGCCACCGCAGCAGTCCGCGCAGCGCGAAGCCGACCTGCTCGGGATCCTCAACATCAACCCCGACGACCTCAAGAAGGCCGATCCCCGCGCCGTCGTTCGCGCGTGGGTGCTCGCCGCCGATGTCGCGCGCACGAGTGGCCGGCTCGACATTGCACGCGAGCGCTACCGCAAGGCGATCGCGATCACCGCGCTCGATCTCGGCGCACTCGATGGCCTCGCGGCCGTCGAGCTGCGTGACGGCAAGGTCCAGGTCGCACGCGATCTGCTGCAGAAGGCGCTGACCGCGAATCCCAACGACGCAGAGGCCCAGCTTCTCGACGCGACCGCGGACATCATGGAGGGCAAGCTCCCCGATGCCGAGGTCAAGCTGACCAAGCTCGCCGAGCGCAAGCCACCCCTGCCGCCGCTACAGCTCGCGCGCATGCACGTCGCGAAGGGCCGGCTGTTCGAGGCGCAGGGCAAGGATGAGGAGGCGGTCGCGGAGTACAGCGCGGGCGCCAAGCTCGCGGGTGATCTCGATCTCACGCCGACGATGGCCGCGGTCACCAAGCTCACCGCGCTCGCTAACAAGGCGACCGACGAAGCGATGGCCACCGGTTATCGCGTGCGAGCCGATCAGCTGCTGTCCGCGCTCGCCGAGAAGGCGAAGGAAGACGGCGAGGTCGCGATGACCCTCGGTGTCGCGTATCTGCAGGCCGGCGACGCGACCAAGGCGGAGGACTTCCTGCGCCGCTCGGTTCAGATGCGCGAGAAGGATCCCGAGTCACGCCTGCAGCTCGCGCGTGCTCTCGTGATGCTCGGTCGTACCGACGAGGCGATCGCGTCGCTCAAGGAAGCGCTCGCGATCGATCCGAAGCGCGGCGATGTCTCGCTCGAGCTCGCGCGCACGTATCAGAATGCGGGCCGCGACAGCGAAGCGATGGCGGCGTATGAGAAGCTGCTCGCCGAGCCGAACGTCCCGAGCATCGTTCGCGTCAACGCCGGTCGCTACTTCGCGAAGCGCGGCGCATTCGATAAGGCCGCCGCACAGTCCGCGCCAATCCTCGCCGTCGAGCCCGACAACGAAGGTGGCATGTACCTCAAAGGCGAAGGCCTGATCCTGACGAAGAGCTGGGATGAAGCCCGCAAGGCCCTTACCCGCGCCGTCGATCTCGACAATGCAGACGCACAGGCGCTCGACGC
>JAYVWH010001152.1:0-4287 GCA_043786265.1 Kofleriaceae bacterium
AGCTGCGTGCGCGCCTCGCTCAGCTCGCGCTCGAGGTGAGTCTTGCGATCGACCAGCGACATCGCACTCGAGCGCTCGGCCGCAAGCTCGCGCGCGATCTGATCCGCCTTCGCCGTGACGTCCTTGACGGTCTGCTCCGCCTTTGCGAGCAGATCCCTCTCGGCAAGCGCGAGCTTGTCCGTGAGCTCCTTCTGGACCTGGGCGAGCTTGGTGCCGAGCTCGGACTGGACCTGCGCGAGCTTTGCCTCTGCCTCGGTCGCGCGCTTCTCGGCATCGCGCGTCGCCGCAGCACGCTCGCCATCACGCTTCTCGGCGGACTCGGCACGCTTGTGTGCACCGTCGAGCTCGCGAGCGACCGAGCGCGCCTTGAGCTCGACATCGGCGGCACGGCGCAGCGCTTCGGCGACGTCCTTGGCCATCGCCTTCGCCATCGTGTCGGCAGCACTCGCGCGCTGGACCGCATCGTCGGCACGCGCGAACGCTTCGGCGATCCGCTTGTCTGCATTGCTCGTCTTGTCGCGCGCTTCCTCGCGCTCCTTGCGGGCTGCGGCCACCTCGGCCTCGGCACCACCGACCGTCGACAGGCGCGCCTCGAGCTCGGCGACGCGTGCACGAGCAGCGGCCAGGTCGCGCGCTGCGTCCGTGGCTGCTTCGTGCGCCTTCGTGTCGGCGGCGACCCAGCCCGCGTTCGCCTTGCTGACCGCTTCGTCGAGCTCGATGCGCGTCTCGTTCGCGCCCGTCTCGGCTGCCTGTGCCGCTTCCTTCGCCGATGCGAGCTCGCCTTCGATCTCGGCGAGCCGTGCCCGCGCGGTCTCGAACTGCTGCGTCATCTCCGCCAGCTCGGACGCGAGCTTTGACGCGCGACTCTCGGCGGCTTGCACGGGCGCAGCGCCGGCACCGAGGCGCGCCTCGAGCTGCGTGACCTTCTCGTTCGCGGTCGCGAGCTCGGCGGCGAGCTTGGCATGCGCAGCCGCGGCCTCGTCGACCTTGCGTTGCGCCTCGACCGCCTTGGTCTCGGCCTTCGCGGTCTGCATGTTCGCGGCCTGGAAGTTCCGCTCGGCGCCCTGCGCGCGAATCTGCGCGATGCCGAGATCCTTGTCTGCCTTCTCGGCGCGCGCGGTCATCGCAGCGAGCTGCTCCTGGAGGAGCTTTGCCTTCGGGTCGTTCTGTGCGGTGCTCGCGGCGGCGCGCGCGGTGATCAGCTCGTTCTGCAGGCCGCTGATCACCATGTCGGCTTCGGCGAGCTTCTCGGCCACGCTCAGGCCTGCGGACGTCGACGCGACGATGCGATCTTCCTTCGCCTTCGCGAGCTCGAGCCTCACGATCTCGAGGTCCGCCTGGCTCTGGCGGCGCATGAGGTCGAGCTCGGTGCGCAGCGTGTGCTCTTCTTGCTGGAGGAGGTTCTGCGCCTCCTTCATGATCCGCAGCTCGTCGTGGAGCTCGCCCATGCGCTTGCCGTACGCGGTGCGCTCATCCTCGGCCCCTGCCCGCGCCTTGCGCTCCATGTCGAGCCACTGCGCGAGGATGCCGTGCAGCCCCACCGGCGGTGGCAGCGTGCCGCTCGCGGGCAACAGCCGGATCATCAGGTTGCCGATCAGGATCAGCTCACCGACGGGCACCTGCACGTGGGTGCGCGAGATCCGGTTCGGTCCGACGTAGATGCCGTTCGCGCTACCGAGGTCCTCGATCCACAGCGAACCCTGCTGATCGAAGAAGAACCGCGCGTGCATGCGCGACAGGCGCGAGTCCTCGCTGCGGATCGTGCACTCAGCACTCCGCCCGACCGTTACCGGTTCGGAACCGATCGAAACGGACCGATCGATTCCGTCGGAATCGGTATAGACCAGGGTGGCCATTCCCGCCTCGCCAAAATACCACGGGACACGCTCGGGCCAGAGGCGCCGGGCGCTCCGTCACGCGTCGCTGGTCAGGCTCGTTATCAGTGCGTCGGCCGTGACAAGAGCGCGGTCGGTGTCATCGTCGAGCAGCAGGACGTGCCCCATCTTGCGTCCGGGCGCGGCGAGGTCCTTGCCGTAGAGGTGCAGGCGTGCCTCAGGCCGATCCTGCACCGCGCGCCAGGCCGGCGCCCCCGCCTTCCACAGGTCACCGATCAGGTTGACCATGACGGCGCCCGACATCGCGCGCGGATCGCCGAGCGGCAGGCCGCACACGGCGCGCACGTGCTGTTCGAATTGCGAGGTGACGCATGCACCCCAGGTGTAGTGGCCGCTGTTATGCGTGCGTGGAGCGATCTCGTTGACGAGCAGGCGTCCGTCGGGGAGCTCGAACATCTCGACTGCCATCACGCCGATGTGGCCCAGCGACTCGGCGACGGTGACCGCGATCTCCTCGGCGCGCTTGCGCAGCGGCTCGGTCATCGGCGCCGGCGCGCGGGTCGTGTGCAGGATGTGACGGCGGTGCACGTTCTCGGCGATCGGATAGATCCGCCGCTCGCCCCCGACGCCGCGCGCGAGGATGACGCTGATCTCGCGGGTGAACCGGACCAGCTCCTCGGCGACCGCAGGCTCGCCGCGCAGCTTCGCGTGCTCGGCCACCGGGTCCCCGGTTGCCTCGATGCGGACCTGGCCTTTTCCGTCGTAGCCCGCTCGCCGGACTTTCACGACGGCCGGGCGACCGACCACAGCCAGCGCCGACGCAAGCTCCACCGGCGTGGTCGCCGGAGCCCACTTCGCTTGGGGCAGCCCGAGCTTGTCGAGGAACTGCTTCTGGATCTGCCGGTCGTTGATCGTGCGCAGGACGCTGGCGCCGGGCCGCACCGGGACGAGCGTCTCGAGCTCGGCGAGCAGGTCTGCGGGCACGTGCTCGGTGTCGAGCGTGATGACGTCCACCTGCCGGGCCAGGTGCTTCGCACTCTCGAGATCGTCGAGCGCACCGACGACGACGCCATCGCAGACCTGCGCGGTTGGACAGCGCGGGCTCGGGTCGAGCACGACGATGCGGTAACCCATGCGACGCGCTTCGAGCGCCATCATGCGGCCCAGCTGTCCGCCGCCCAGCACGCCGAGCGTGGCGCCCGGGTACAGCACGCGCGTCACGCCAGGGTCTCTGCGAGCACGCGCTGCGTCTGTGCGTCGCGGAAAGCGTCGAGCTTTGCGGCGACCGCTGGATCGTGCAGCGCGACGATGCTCGCGGCGAGCAGCCCCGCGTTTGCCGCACCGGCATCGCCGATCGCGAGGGTCCCGACCGGGATGCCCTTTGGCATCTGCACGATCGACAGCAGCGAATCGAGGCCGCTGAGCGCCTTGCTCTGCACGGGCACACCGAGCACGGGCAACCGGGTCTTCGCCGCCGTCATGCCGGGCAAGTGCGCGGCGCCGCCCGCCCCGGCGATGATCACGAGCAGCCCGCGATCGACGGCGCTCTCGGCATACGCGAACAGCTTGTCGGGCGTGCGGTGTGCCGAGACAATGGCCTTCTCGTAGGGCACGCCAAGCTCGTCGAGCATATCCGCGGCGAGCTTCATTGTCGCCCAGTCGCTGCTCGAACCCATGATGATGCCGACCTTGGGAGTGCTCATCGCTTCCTTTTCTTGGCGTGGGATGCTCTGCGCAGCCGGTCGCCGACAGCTTCGCCCAGGCCCGCGGCGGGAGGCAACGCGGCGATCACCACATCAACGCCCGCCGCATCGAGATCTCGCAGCGCGGCGTACAGCCCACGCGCCATGCCAGCCGCATCGTCGGGCAGCCGGAACGAGACGACATCCGCCCCGAGATCGCCCCACGCCGCGAAGGCACTGCCCGGTGCGAGCACTGCGATCTGTCCCTTGCCAGCCTCGATCGACTCCGCGCCGCCTCCGGCGCCGCTGCGCGAGCTGGCAGAGCCAGCCCTTGCGACCGGCGCAGGCATTTCGGTTGGCGTCAGCGAAATCATCTCTCTCGCGCGCGCGACCATCGCCACGACCTCGCCCGGCTCGACGGCGAAGACGTCTGCCGCCGGGGCGTAGTGGCTCGCGAGCGTGCCGGGCGCTGCAGGTGCGCTCGCATCCGCCACGGCAAGCGGACCGACGATGCTCTCGATCGCCTCGCGCGGCATCCCGCCCGGCCGCAGCAGCATCGGCCGCGCGCGCGACAAGTCGATGATCGTCGACTCGACGCCTACATCACACGCGCCACCGTCGAGGACGTAGTCGACGTCATCGCCGAGATCGGCCACCACGTGCTCCGCGCGCGTCGGGCTCACCGCCCCGAACCGGTTCGCGCTCGGTGCCGCGATGCCGCCGCCAAACGACGCGAGCAACTGCTGCGCGAGCGGGTGCGCCGGTACTCG
>JAYVWH010001153.1:0-3119 GCA_043786265.1 Kofleriaceae bacterium
CCTCGGCGGCAACCTCAAGGGCAGCCTGCGAATGGACCTGAACGGCCTGCAGCCCGTGATCACCAAGCTCGAGCTCGCCGGTTCGCGCATGGACGCCGCAAAGCTCTGCGGCCTCAAGGGCATCGTGAAGGGCACGCTCGACACGGTGAAGATCAGCATCGATCGCCGCACGACGATCGACCAGCGGCGCCCCGCTGCCGATTGGCTCGGCGCTGCGACGATTCAGATCAGCGCGCCGAAGCTGACGATCATGGGCGAGACCTACTCGAAGGTCGCGATCGCGATCAATGCAAAGGTCAAGAACCTGCCGGCGTGGCTCGAGCGCCGCCTTGATCCTGACGACAACCAGCAGTGTGCCGACGCGACAGCGAAGGGCGGATTCTGCGCGTTCGTGCAAGCGGACCGCGACAACGGCGGCAAGCTCGGCGCTGTCGTCGCCGATATTCCGGCGAGCAGAGCGGGCCGCGTCGTCATGGGGCGCCGGCTCGGCGGTACGGTCGCGCTCGACGACGTTCCACTGTCGCTCCTCGATCCAATCCTCGGCAAGGGCCTCGTCGGCGGATTGATCTCGGGCACGCTGCACCTGGGCGGCAACGTCAACACACCGTCGGTCGAGATCGGGAGCACCATCAACGTCACGCGTGCGTACGCCGGCGGGGCATACATCGGGGACGCGCAGCTCGGCATCATCCCGACCACGTACAATAATGTTCAGGCGATCCGCATCTACGGTAGCGTGATGGCAGGGCAGCTCGGTATCGACGCCATTGTGGGGACCGGGGCGCCCTACCCCGTCGATCTCGCGCTGTCGGGCCGGCGCCTGGAGATCGACCACTTCATCGATCTTACAAAGAAGCTCAACTTCCCCGAGACGCTGCAAGCGTGGGCGTCGGGCACGATCACCGTGCACACCGAGCTCAAGCCGGCCCCCGGCAAGATCGTCGAGCCCGAGGCATGGGTCGAGCTGAGCGAGGTCGAGGCGATCATGAATCATCGCTCGCGCGACGGCCGCCTCCAGCCGCTGCGCTTCGAGATGCTCCCGCGAGCGACCGGGCAGTTCGCGCTATCGGCGCGACTCACGAAGGCGACCCTCGATCTCGCATGCCGCAACTACGCCGCCCCCGGTGGCCGCGAGCCCTGCCCCGCTCAGCTGACCACGCCAGCCGGTGTGATCACGATCGCCGGTGGTGCGACCGCAACGCAGATGAAGCTGCACGCCCAGGGCGAGCTCGACTTGCAGCGCCTGGCGCCGTTGCTCGAGAACCAGCTCGAGGACATCCACGGAATCTTGGCGCTCGAAGCCTCGGTGAGTGGCACGCTCGACAAGCCGCGCTACGAGGCGTCGCTCGACGTCAAGGACATCATCAGCCTGCGCCTGCTCGGTGGTGACGCGACCCTTCAGGTGCTCGGCCCCCGCGTTGTCGACGGCGAAGATCTGCCCGGCGCGCAGATCAAGATCGCGAACGGCACTGTCGGTCTCAGCAGCTTCACCGTCAACGTGAAGGACGAGCGCAAGGACGAGCGCGGCGAGTTGCACGTCACCGGCAGCGTCGGGCTCGCGGGCCTCACGCCCGCCGCATGGGGTCTCGTGATCGAAGGCAAGATCGCCGGCAAGATGCTGTCCGCGATCGCGCCTGGCAGCATCTCGCAGGCCAGCGGCCTCGCGCGCATCGATGGCTCGGTTGGCGGCACCGGCCTGTTGCCGCGCATCGACGCGACGATCGACTTCGATCCCGAAGAAGGTGCGCGCGCCCAGCCGCTCGAGATTGTCCCGCGCGGCGTGCGCCGTACGCTCTCGTTCGCCAAGGGCAGCGTCGAGATCACGACCAAGGAAATCGGCACGCACCGGACGTACACCCTCGACTTCCGCGACAACCCGCTGACCGTCGCGATCGACAACGAGGGCAAGATCACCGACATCAAGGGGCTGCTCGTCCTCGGCGACGGCAAGCTCGATCGCGCGAGTGTCTCGCTCGACGCCGACAGCATTCCCTACCGCGCCACCGACGGCACGCTCGAGCTGTTGATCTCGGCACGCGGCGTGCGCCTTGACCTGCCGAGTGCGCAGGCAGCGTGGCAGGCGCGCGGCAACGTCGCGATCGTCAACGGCAGCTACCGTCGAAATTTCGTGCTCGCCGAGGCGATCAAGCCCGCGCCCGATATCGTCGCGCCCGCGAAGCCGTTCTGGGCCGAGTACCCATCGATCGGCAACGCCGACCTCGACATCTCGATCGAGGTGCGCAAGTTCGCGGTCGAGAACAACATCGCGCCCGAAGGCATCGACTTCACGGGGCAACGTCTCGTGCTACGCGGATCTCCGCGCGAACCGCGCATGTCGGGGACGATCCGCGTCCAGCGCGGCGAGTTCAAACTGCCGGCGACGCGCGCGAAGTTCACGCGCACGAGCGGCACGATCGACTTCGCCGAGAACGACAAGGCGACCAACCCAACGCTCGACATCCAGTCCGATGCCGATTACTTCGATCTGTCTGGCCAGGCCCACACGATCACGGTCAACATCTTCGGCACCCTCGAGCAACCACAATGGGACCTGAAGACCTCGACGGGCTACGACAAGTCGCAGACGCTCGCCCTGCTGTTCCTGGGACGCAGCCCCGACCAGCTGAGCAAGACGCTCGGCGACTCGTCGTTCGGCGCGGACCAGACGCCTGGGGAGACGTCGACCAACCCGGGCGGTATCGGCGACCAGCTCGTCAAGGACCTCGCCGGCGACTGGGTCGCAGGCCTCTTCGGTAGCTCGCTGACGAAGTTCTCGGGCCTGGATGTTCTGCGCTTCGAGATCGGATTCGGCTCGGTTGGCATTCGCGCCGAGAAGCGTCTGCTCGAGAACGTGCGCGGTGTTGGCGAGTACGAGCAGACGACGCGCGGCAACACGCTCAACACACGGGTCGAGGTGAAGACGCCCTGGCACGCACCGTGGGGCAAGATCATCGCCAACGATAGGTTCAGTCTACAGGGCGGCTATCTCCAGAAAAACTTCGCGGACCCCGCGGAGCTCGATGTCAACGACGGGCAGGTAAAGCTCGTCTATCGGCTGTTCATCCCGTGACGCGCTCGCTGGTCTTGCTCCTATGTCTTCTGTGCAGCTCGGCGCTGCG
>JAYVWH010001154.1:0-1937 GCA_043786265.1 Kofleriaceae bacterium
CGCAACGGCGATCGCGACCACCACGATCAACTCCGCGTGTCGCGCGCGAGCAATAGCAGGTTGGCGGTCACGACCGACGCCCAAGCGTATGCCGTGAACGATCGAAGCGACCGCCATGCGCAGCGAGTCCAGCCAACACACCGCTTGAGGTACGAGATCGTCGCTTCGATGCCGGCACGAAAGTGGCGGAGCATTCGGAACGTAGCTTCGTCACTCGCCATCTCGGGGATGGTGATGCCTTTGGACTTGGAGAAGACGACGTCGCCAACACCAAGCCTCTTGATTTCGTCGAGATTGGCGCGCGATGAGAACGCGCCGTCGAAGCATGCCTGCTTTGGAGCATGGCCGTATCGCTCCATATGTCGTTCGACCATCTCGATCGCGAGGGTGGAGTCCGCGGGATTGCCCTTCTCGACCTGGCAGTCGGTGATCAACCCTGAAGCCCCTGTGGTGAGACAGAGTTTGTGGCCGTAGAGCGTGGCGCGTCGATCTTTGACGATGATGTCGGTGTGGGTCTCGAAGATCGAGACCAGCTTCTCGCCGGACGGTACGGTCTCACCGAGCACGACGCGGCGATGCGTTTGCAGCACGACTCGCTGGGCGAGCATGAGATAGTGCTGCAACGAATCAACGAGCTCGAAGATCACAGGGTCCTCGAGAGCCTGCGGCGAAAACGTCGACGTAAACGCGGCGATGACACGCTCGGTTGCGGTCACCGTCTTGTTCGTGACCTTGAGCAGATCCTGGTACAGCGGCACCCGAGCCTCTTGGGTGCGTGCGTTAAGGATTCCGATCGCTCGACGCTTCGCACGACGATGATGGTTCGCGAACGGAGCGTCGACATACTCCTGTGCTCGATCCATGAGCCGTACCAGGACGCGAACCGAATCCACGAGTAACGAAGAGTCCGTTGGCTCATGGATGTTCGTCTCCACCACCGTGCAGTCGGTGCGGATCTTGTTGCCGTCTTCGATCTCGGCGGCGATCGCGTGCTCGATGAGAAGCACGTTGATTCTCTCGAGCGTGATCGCCTCCACCATTTTCACGTTTCGTTGGAGCGTCTTCTTGTTGGGAATGGGACGCCCGACATCGAATCGGCAGAACGCCCTATAACTGATCGAGTCGGCGAGGTGGAACGCGAGCTCGTGATAGCTGAACCCGCCGAGCTGCTTCACCAAGATCACGCGCAGCACTTGCTCACCACTCATTCCCTCTCGACCGTGTTGAGAACTGATCTCGTCCCCGACAAGATCGCCGTGCACCCACTTGGCAGCTTCCGGATGCTCGTCGAGGAGGCGACTGATCTCTCGCAGCTCGCGAGAATGCGCGTGGGTGTGGAACGCGGGAACGAGCACGAGTTGGTCCGGAAGAATGCGGCGCATCGACGAAGGAACCGCAGCCCAACCTGTTCTATTTCCGGACGTACATCACTATTTTATCTGCGATTACACGCAGTTACCTATTCTGATCCGGGAACTAGCTAGCTAGCCAGCGCGGCGATCGCGGACGCCAATACCAGACCCACCCTCAAGAAGTTCCACATCCCAACACCATACGAGGTCGCCACGATAGGTGTTGGCGTCGTGGCGTCGAATTGGTAACCGTTCAGGGGTGTTGAGCGGCTGATCCTCGCCGTGCGATGTGGAGCGCATGACGACAAACCAAGACCTTGCAGAACAGATCGAGCGGCTGGTGAGGGAGCACATCACGGCGATCCGGATCTCGGCGGCCGCAGCGATGACGCGGGCGTTCGCGGCGGCGACCGCCGTCGCGGCTGGCCATCCGCAGCGTGCAAAGGCGGCGAGCACGGGGCCGAGGGCGAAGCCGGCAGCGCGCCGCCCTGTCGAGGCAGTCGCGGCGCTGGCGGAGCAGTTCTACGCGGCGTTGTGCCAGACCCCAGGCGAGACGATGGCGACGTTGGCGCCGCGGGTTGGGGC
>JAYVWH010001155.1:0-12550 GCA_043786265.1 Kofleriaceae bacterium
CGTCGGTGGACCGACCGTGATGCCGCTCGTTCGCAATCGCGTTGCAGCGCGCCTCGAGGCACAGATCGCCGAAGGCCACGACCCGATGACGCTCGTCGCCCAGGGCGCGGCGCTGTACGCGGCCACCGCTGGCCTCGATGGTCGCGCGCCGGTGCAGACCCAGTCGGTCGGGCGCCAGGTGTGGCTGCAGTACCCGGCGGTGTCGTCGGATCTCACCCCGCACGTCGTCGGCAAGTTCGTCGGGGAGAACCCGCCTGCCAAGCTCAAGCTCGTCCGTACCGACGGCGGCTGGTCCAGCCCTGACGCGACGGTCGGCGAGGACGGCACGTTCCTCACGACGGTCACGCTGCTGCCGCGGCGCGCGTGCACGTTCTCGCTCGAAGCGACCTCTGCGGGTGGCGTCCCCGTGCCTGTTTCGCCGCCGCAGCTGACGATCGTCCAGGGCCTGACCATCGGCGATCCGCCGTTGTCGCGGACGCTCGGGGTCGCACTCGCGAGCGGTCACGTACAGACGTACCTCGAGCGTGGCTCCCCCCTGCCCGCGCGGCGCACGTTCACGCATCACACCGTCGAGACGATCGCCAAGGGCAGCAAGGAGAGCGTGCTGCGCATCCCGATCGTCCAGGGTGAGCTCGACGCCGCGCACCTGTGCCGCCTCGTCGGTACGCTCGATATCGGCGGCGATGCGATCAAGGACACCGTGCCGACTGGATCGGCGGTCGAGGTCACGATCGAGCTCGACCGTGGCGGCCGGCTCTCGGCGCGCGCGCTCGTACCTTCGATCGGCCAGGTGTTCGAGCAAGTCGCGCACCTGCTCGTGCCGGATGCGGCGCCCGAGTCGCTCGATAGTGCGATCCGCGATCTGCGGCGTCAGCTGATGGACCTGCGCACGGATGCATTCCGTCACCAGCTCGGCTCTGTCATCGAGAAGCTCGATCGTCTCGAGTCGCGCCTGTCCGAAGCCGAGCGCGATATCGACGCGGCCCACGGTGGCGATGCCGATGCCGCCCAGCGCGCACGCCGCGCACTGCTCGACGTCGACGCGACCATGGCCGAAGCCGACCTCGCAAGGAAGTGGCCCGAGCTCGACGCTGCCGCGCGCAAGGCCGCGATCACCGCATCGTCTACCGTCGGCTTCCATGGCACCGACGCCGAACGTTCGCTGCTCGCCGAAGTGCTCGCCGCCATGGACAAGGCCCGCAAGGACAAGGACCCGTCCGAGCTCGAGCGGCAAATGCGACTCGCTCAGCGGCTGCAGTCCGCCGCGTACAACCGCACGCCCGAGGCGTGGGAGTGGTACTTCGAGGACGCCGCGTCCGAGGTCGGCAACTCGCGTGACCTGCCCCGTGCGCACAAGCTGGTCGCCGACGGCAAGAAGGCGCTAGAGCGCGGTGACAACGAGGAGCTGCGTCGCGTGGTCAAGGCGCTGTGGAGCCTGCTGCCCGAGGACAGCGAGGCTCGCAAGCGCGGATTCGACTCCGGGGTGCGCTGACCCGTGGACGGCTCGCGCGTCATCGACAACCCGTTCTTTATCCTCGGGCTGTCCTGCGATGCCAGCCGGATCGAGCTCGAGCGCGAGGCGCAGAAGCTACTCGGCATGATCGAGCTCGGCTTCCCTGGCGCGCTGACGTACGCGACACCGCTGGGTCCGCGCCCGCGCACGGCCGAAGCGGTACGCGCGGCGGTCGCGACCTTGCGCGATCCGTACCAGCGTCTGCTGGCCGAGCTCTGGGCACGTCACGCGCCGGCGCTGCGCGAGACACCGCTCGAGACAGTTGATGCGAACGCTCCGCCGCCGCTGGTGCTCCGCAAGCACCTCGGGTGGAGGCCGTAGATGTACGCAGCGCCGTACATCATTTTGATCCGCCTGCACCGCGCTGCCCTCGACGCGCGACGTAAGGACCGGACGTGGCGCTACTACGCCTATTCGCTCGCGGCGGGCGGCCTCGCGAGCATCCTCGTCGTCGGCGCTTTGCTTGCCGCTTTCGTGATGTTCCGCATCGGCTGGTGGTGGCTCGCGATCATCCTGCTTGCCTTCTTCGCCGCACCGCCACTGCAGCCCGTGATCACGCGCCACATTCTCGCGCCGCTCGGCATGGTGCGAACGAGCTACTGGCTCGCGCACGCGGTGTCGATGGACGACAGCGATGCATACGGGCTGTGCTGTGCAGCGTGGGCCTGCACTCAGAAGCCGACGCCCGAAGCTGAGGCGTGGATCAGTGCGAAGCGCGACAAGCGCATCCCGCTCGGCGACTCGGAGATCATCGTGACGGGCCTCCTCGCGGCGGGCCGCGGCGATGCGGACACTGCGCGCCAATTGCTGCGTTCGACGACGTCGATGGTCGAGGATCATCCGCTCGTGCGCGAGCTTGCGGGCGAGTGGATCGCGGTCGACGCCGCCGAGCGCGGTGCGTGGTCCGAAATCTATGCGGACTCGTTGGGCGCCGTGTGGCCGGCCAGCTCGCTGACGTTCTTCCTCGAGGGCGTCGCGGCGCACAAGCTCGAGGCTGCGGGCGCACCCGGCAAGCTCGAGCGGCGCGTGCGGTGGCTGCTCGCGCCGCACCGCCGCGCGACCGCCGTATTGCTAGCGCCGGTGATCGCATCGCCGCCCCCGTCGACGACAACCGCCGCTGCGACCGAGACCGGTGGTGCGCAGGCTGATAGCGCCGTACCGTCGGTCGTCGCGCCGCTTCCCCTGGCGCTCGCCGCACACCTCGACCTCGCGCGTGTGGGCACGCCAACGCCCGCGTCGTTTGCCACTGCGGTCTCCGCGTGGGATCTCGCGCTCGCCTCCGGCGAGACGCAGAAGTGGCTCGCGCAGCGCGCGATCGAGCTGGATGCACCGCTTGGCGCAGTCGACAAGGCGTTGCGTGATGTGACGACGGCGGTCACCGACGAGCTTGCACGGCTGGCCGATAGCGCGCAGCTCGCGGCGCCCGTCGCGCACGGCCCGGTCGGCGGCGCACTCGCGCGCCGGCTGCGCCACGGACGGCTCGACGCGCTCGAGGCCGGCTTCACCCGCTGGGAGCTGCGCCGCCACGATGGCGCGATTCGCACGCCGATCGACGAGTGGCGAGAGTACGTCGCCCTGCGCGGCGCGTACGAGGCTGCAGTTGCATCGGGCGGCCTCGAGCTCCGACGCCTCGCTTTCCCGCACGCGTACAGCAAGGGCACGAGCATGGCGGTGTGGCTGTGGAACTCGCGCAACGAGTACGCGCTCTCGCACGCAATCTCCACCTGGTTGCTCGACGAAGCGCTCGCCGTCGGCGACACCGAGGCGATCGACCTGTGCACGCGCAACACGCGCCTCACCGTGCCGACCCGCACCGGCGACGTGAAGATGCCGCCGCGCGAGACCTAAGGCGTCGGGCTTATTGAACGTGAACGCTACAGGAGCGCGCTGAGCATCGTCATCAGTTCCAGCACGTCCTTCTCGGGCGCACCCGCGGTCGCCTGAACCTCAGCGCCAGTCGCCTTGAGCTTGAGCGACTTGACGAGCGTCTGCGCGGGCGCTGGCAGGTTCGGCTGCATCTGGGGCAGTTGCGTGTTGAACGCGGTGACGAGGTCAGTCGCCTGCTGCTTGTCGCCGGTGACGATCCGGACGTCTGCGGCCACGTTGGCCTTCACGAGCTTGATCGTGCCGTACAGCGCCTTCATCACGATCGACTTCTGGATCGGCTGTTCCTTGATGACCGACATCCACACGGTCGCGCTCGTATCGAGCTTGCGCGCGAGCTTGCTCGACTCGCCGGCACCCTTGCCCGCCATCATCGACTCGACGAACGCGCGATCGGTCGGCTCCGTCGCGAACACGAGAACGTTATTCCCGATCCAGCCGAGATAGACCTTCTCGTCCTTGCCGACCATCTCGATCTCCTGGATCCCCTTGGTCACGGCTCCGATCTTGATGTCCTTCTTCTCGCTCGTGGCGATCTTCTGCGCGCACGCGCCGAGCTTCTTGGGATCCCAGCCGGTGAGCGCGATGAAGAAGGCGCCCTTGTTTCCGCCACCCTTGTCGTCGATCACCGCGACGACGCTGTTGACCGCAACGAACGGATCGAAGCTGCAGTCCTTCTGCAGGCGATCGAGGACCTCTTTCGCCTCGGGCTTCTTCTGCAGCAGCAGCGGGAAGAACTTCTTGAACGACTCGCTCGACTTCGCGCTGGCGACATCGATGCCGGCGATGATCGGGGCGTCCGCGTGGACCTTCTTCGCTGCGTTCCAGGCCTTCGACGACCCGGCAAACGCGGCGGAGGAAATCAGAATGAAGGCGGAGACGAGCAGCAGGCTACGGGACATGCACCGAGCATAGCAGGGCTATTTGCTCCAGTCGCAACCCAGCTCGTCCTCGGTGACGTGACAGCGCAGACACATGCGACGGTTGCCGCGATCGAGCATCTTGCAGCGCAGACTGCCGCGCCATCCTGCCGGATGCGGTGACGCATGCAACACGCTACCGGGCTCGGCGCTGTGACAAGTGAGGCAGTCCTCCTCGCGGTGACACGACGCGCAGGCCGTGATGTTGCGACGCGCGGCACCAGCGTGCAGGTTCGAGCCCGCAGACTGCGAGGCCCAACCCGGCGGGTGGAACTGCCGATCGGCGTCGAGGCCCTTGAAAGCCGGCTCGCCGCGCATGCCGAGCCCAGAACGCTCGTGACAGCCAATGCAAAACGTCTGTGCGCGGTGGCAGGCCGAGCAGTCAGGCTTGCCGCGCTTGGCCTCGGTCGCGTGCACGAGCAGGTAGTTGCCCTGATGGAAGTCGAGCGGCTTGATGACGCCGCTGTGACAGTCACTGCACTCGGACTTGTCATGACACGCGCTGCACGTCGCATCGCTGCGGCTCGCCTGCTGGCGGTGATCCTTCGCGAACAGCGGGCCGTGCTCGTCACCGAGACCCGAGCGACGGGGGACGAGCGTGCCGTGCGGGAACGTTGTCTGCATGCGACCGCCGATCTGCGACAGGTGGCAATCGGTGCAGTGGCGCTCCTCCTGCCCTGCGGTGTGACACGACAGGCAGGACGCCATCGTCGGCAGCTGTGCGGCGGTCGCGAGGTCGACCGAGCGCATGTCACCGTGGCAGCTGTCGCACGTCTGCTTGACGTGTGCGGAGTGATCGAACTTGAGTGGTGACGGCGTGAGGTACACGCGCGCGACTACCCCACCGGGCGTGAAGCCAGGATGACAACCAGAGCAAGCGGCGACCGGGGTCGTGGCTTTGGTCGGATCGCTGCGCTCGATCGCATGGCAGGCGCGGCACGCAGCCTCGGTTGGAATCAGGTTATCGACGGACGAGCGCGACGTGGTCGCGGCCGGATGACAGCTCGCGCAGGTCACGCCGCGGGCGAGGTGCTTGCCGTGCGAGAAGATCAGCGGCAGCCGCTGCTCGGGATACACGACCGGCGACCACGTGGTCGCGTCGCGATCGGCGACGACCGCGGACGCCAGCGCGCACACGATCGCGAACAGCGTGAGGATGCGTGCGGCTCTCATGGGTCAGGTGCAAACGCGAGATCGAGCACGCCGATCATGCGGGTCTGGAGGTTTTGGATCGCGTCGGTATCGACTTCGGCGACCGCGTGGATGCCGACCGTCTCGGCGATGCGAATCGTCATGCTCGCGACCGCAGAGGTCGTGACAAACCGGCGTCCCTGCGATGCCTCGTCCTCGTGCACGCCGAGCACGACGATGCGCCCGCGCGTCCACAGATTGCTGCGCGCGTGCCACTGTGCGTCGGCCGCGCCGCCGATTCGTCGCCCGCCCCAGCCGTCATCCCACAGCGCATCGACACGCGCGCGCCATGCGCCGCCGAACGCGTGTTCGACGCCGGCATCTGCGCCACCCGCGGTTGCGGGCAGTGCCCCGCTGTGGCTGTACCGCCTCAACCACGTGCTCGCGTGACCGCGCCACGGCTGGTCGGGCGAGTACTCGTAACCGACGCGGACATCGGTCGTGGGCTCGATCGAGAACGCGTTGAAGATCGAGTCACCGTCGAAGGTCGGGAAGAAGTAATCGACGGCCGGCTCGATCGAGTGATCACCGCGCTTGATCCGGACGCCCGCGTCCGCGCGATCGAGTACACCGTGGAGGATCGAGAACCGCGCATCCGCGTACGGCTCGTACCGAACCTTGCCGCGCGCGAGCGTCCCCCATGCGCGAGCGTGCAACCGCTCCTCGTTCACGCCGCTGTCGGGCGTCTGCCCTGCCTCGTTGGGGTACAGACCGAGGTCCGGATAGTCGAGCCGGTCGCGACCGTCGATTACGCCCACGGTCTCCGACCAGGTCCGTCGGTACCCGAGCTCGCCGCCGAAGTGACCGGCGCGCACGCTCGCGAGCGAGACCGCGACCGTTGGCTGACGGACATCGCGCTGGGGGCACAGCTCGTAGTCACTCGATAGCTTGTGATTGACGATCGTGCGGTTGCGATCGATCAGCTGCCACGAGCCGCTGCCCGGTGTCGGACCCTCGACGTACTCGCGACAGCCAGCACCGGAGGTTCCGTCGAGCTCGTAGCTCGCGACGCCAAGCGGCGAGCCAGCGCGCACGCGCAAGCCTGCCGACACCGACACCGTGACCGGCGCCGGAGGCGCGATCTTGGTCGCGATGCCGTCGAACGCCGATTGGCCCCAACCGTCGTCGGCCATGATGCGTCCAACCTGCAGGGTGACGCGATCGTCGACGAGCCCGTCGACCTGAAGGTAGCCGTACATCAGATCGAGCCCGAGCACCGACTCCGACAGCTCCGGATACAAATCGAGCGCGTCGCGCATCACCGGTCCAGCGAGCGTGAGCCGCGCGCTCGAGAAATTTCCGAAATCGTGATCGATGCGCAGGTAGCTCTGCCAGCTGATGCGCGGGCCGTTGTCGGGCATGCGCGCGAGACGCCGGCTCGCGGCGAGGTCACCGACGTCGAAGATCCGCAGCGCGAGCAGCTGGGTAATGCGGCGGCGGCCGAGAAACAGATCCGGTCCGACGAGGCGGTACTCGCGCAGCTGGTACGCCTGCCCGATCGTACGCGCGCGCAGCCAGAATTCGTAAGCGTCCGCCTTGCCAGCGACGATCGCGAGCATGGCGGCGACGATGCACGCCCGGCGCAACATCAGATGCCCACGGTACACTGCTCAGCGCGTGCGTGCGACCGTCACGGGGCCGACCTCGACACGCGCACCGGCACCGGCCGCGGCGAGGCCCCATGCCCCGCGATCCGCGGTCGGCACCTCGCACGTGACCTTGACGCTCGCCGAGCCGCTCGCCCCGACCGACAGCGATCCGACGCCGCCGGTGATCGCGAGCGTGATGGGCAAGGTCAGGTCGGTCTCGGTCACTGTCATTCCGCTGCACAGAGTGGTGTCGGCCCCGGCCGCCCGCTGAACGATGCGTGCTGGCTCGCCCGGCACCAGACGCCCGACGAGCAGATGCCCCGGACCGATCTGCTGAGCGATCAACGCGACGCCACCTGTGGTCACGCGTACGACGGCACTGATCGAGCCCTGGGCCATTCGCGGTCCGCCGACCAGCACGCGTGCGTCGTCGCCGACGAGCGCGAGTGCACCGCCGCTGCGGTCGACGGCCGCAGGATCGGGCGCGGTCATCACCGCATCGGTCGTGGTGTCGGGTACGAACACGAGCGAGCCCGTGCTCGCCCCGACCAGCGAGGGCCGATAGATCCAAGCATCGACGGTGGCGGCACCGCCTGCGATCAGCACGCTGCCATCTGCGAGTCGTACCAGCGCCGGGGACGCCTGGGTCGGGAGCGTCGACGGTACGCCGGCCCAGTCCTCGAGCGTCGGCGTGAAGCGCATGATGCCGGGCCCGACGGCGAGCACGCTCCCATCCTCGAGCGTGACGAGCGATCCCGCGGCAGCGGCGGTCGGAACTGCCGCGGACGCGTCGGGGGCAAGTACGCTGGCAGCGCCCGCGGTCGTCGTCAGTAGCGCGCCACCGTCGAGCGGCGTGACCTGTGCGTGCAGATTGCCGATCCGCTCCGCCATCGCATCAGCGAGTGCGAACCGGTCGCCCGCGTCGAGCTCGCCCGCCCCACCGGCGAGGACGAACCGCCGCACGCCATCGCGTTGCTCGCCGAGGTCAAAAACCCGCGCACCGTTGCGGATAGCAGTCGGCTCGAGCGCAGGACCACGCTCGCGCATCGTCAGTTCGGTGAGGTCGTAAATGAAGCCGGTGCGCAGCGACGGTCCCGCGCAGGCGCCGGAGGCAACCTCGGCGCAACCGCCGATCACGAGCAGTTTGTCGTCGTCGACAGAGAGCGCTCCGTGAAACGCACGGTGATCGAACAAGCTCGGCGCAGAGAACTTTCGCGTCCGGGGATCGAAGATCGCGAGTGCATGACTCGCCGTCCCGGTGAGCGCGACGCGGCCATCTGCGAGCTCGGTCAGGACCGCCCCTGCGAGGCCGTTGGAGGGATCCATGAGGCTCGGCGGAACGCTGACGGGCGTGAACGTCGTCGTAGAGGGGTCATAGACCTCGGCGGTCGCGAGCTGCTCGCCGACGGCACCGGTGCCGCCGACGAGCAAGACCAGGTCCCCTGCCCGCGCAGCCGTCGGTGAGCTCCGCGGCTCGGTCATGGGACCGACGGGACACGTGCCTTCGAGCGGGGCCATCACGATCGGGATGTCCGTGCCGTCCGGGAGCGCGTCGAACACGAGGGGTGCGGTCTTGCCGACGGCGACGAGCTTGCCGGCATCACCGATGACCTCGACGCCGAGCTGCTCGGTGTCGGCGGGAAACGCGTCGATCTGCGACGGCGGGACCGTCCTGCGCAGCTCGCCGCCAGCGGTGTACGCGACGACGCGAAGCGCAGTCTCGTCGGTCACCTGGCCGCACGGCGACACGGGTGCGAGCTGGACCCGCGCCGCGGGATCACCGCAGGCAAGCAACAACACGAGGACCGCGACCCGGGGCACCACGCGCATCTTACTCGGCCGGTGATACTCTTGCTGTTCGATGACGGAATTGCCGACGACGTTCGGCAAGTACTACCTGACAGAGAAGCTGGCGACCGGCGGTATGGCCGAAATCTACCTCGCCAAGCTGATCGGTCCCGGCGGCTTCGAGAAGCAGCTCGTCCTCAAGCAGATTCACCCGAAGCTGTCGGGCCAGCGTCACTTCGTCGACCTGTTCGTCGCGGAGGCCAAGACGCTGGTGGCGTTGACTCACGGCAACATCGTGCCGGTCTACGAGCTCGGGGTCGTTGACGAGACCTATTACATCGCGATGGATTACATCGATGGGCCGACGCTGTACCGGCTCACCGAGACGATGGCGCGGCGTGAGGGCCGTATGGAACCCGCGCTCGCTGCGTGGATCACGGCGCGCATGCTCGAAGGTCTCGACTACGCCCACCGCAAGGGCGAAGGCGTGATTCACCGCGACCTGTCGCCGCGCAACGTGATGCTGTCGCGCGACGGCGAGGTCAAGCTCGTCGATTTCGGGATTGCGGTCACGCTCGGAGATCCGGGCGAGGCCGCGGGCGCGGAGGCTGCACCGACCGGCTCGTTCCCGTACATGTCCCCCGAGCAGGTGCGGCGTGAGCAGCTGACCGGCAAGACCGACCTGTTCTCGGTGGGCGTGCTCATGTGGGAGATGCTCGCGGGTCAGCGGCTGTTCGCGCGCCCCGATCAGGACGCAACGCTGGCGGCGGTCCTGCGCGAATCGATTCCCAAGCCGTCGAGCGTGCGCCCGGCGATCCCAGCGCGGCTCGACGAGGTGGTGATGAAGGCGCTCGAGCGCGACATCGACGCGCGGTGGTCGAGCGCGAGCGACATGCTCGGTGCGATCAACAAGTTCCTCTACAGCCTCGACGTCACGCCCGGACCGCGCGATGTCGGTGCGCTCGTCGCACGGTTTTGCCCGCCAGAGACACGCCGGTTGCCAACCCACCTCGAGGCGATGGCGCAGGAGGGTACCGAGCCGGGCGCGCCCGAGCCGCCGGTCGCGAGCGGCCCCGCGACCGCTGTGATCCCGCGGAATGCAGCGGCGCGCGGCAAGCCGCAGCGGCAGCAGTCGTTCGCGACCAATGTCGACCTCGCACCGATTTTCGACGCGCCCGAGACGGCCGATACCGAGCCGACGCACTACACATCGGGCGCGGAAGAGGCAACGCCCCCGCCGCGCAGGTCGATGCCGCGGCTCGTTGCTGTCGAGGAGCCGATCGCAGAGGGCAGCGCCGAGCCGATCGTCAAGCCTGTTCTCTCCGGCGGCTCTCCACCGAGCCGCGGCTCGCTAGTTGCGGCTGGGCTCGGACTGTTCGTCGTCGCCGGGATCTCGATCTGGATGTTCTATCACACGCGCGACAACGTGCTCGAGATCGAGCGCGACGCTGGCGTCGCAGGGACCGCACGCGTGATCGACGCGCCACCCCTCGAAGTGATCCGGATCGATGCGGCGGTGGCCGCGATCGAGATCGATGCGGGCCTGATCGCCCACGACGCCGGCGCCCGGCGCAGCGATGCAACGATTGTCGTGCGTGTTGATGCGGCGGTGGCGATGGTTCCCATCGATGCGACGGCGGGCACCGCGACGCTCAAGATCGGCGCTGATCCGTGGGGTGAAATCTACGTCGACGGAAAACAGATGGGCCGTACGCCACGCGAGCTCGTCGTGCCGGCCGGGCATCACACCGTGGAGATCGTGTTCCCGGCCGAGACGCCGCCCCGCAAGCAGACGTTCTCCGTCGATCTCGCGGCCGGCGAGACCAAGCCGCTCCAGGCGGACTTCAGCAATTAGCGTGCGAAGCTAAAAGGTGCCGGGGTCCACGTCGACAACGGGCGGTGGGCGCGATCCGGACACGACCGCGATCACCACGATCGTTCCGATCACCGCGGCGGCGCCGATGCTGCCCCACAGGATCGGGCTGCGACACACCTTGCAGCCGCCGTCGACCTTCTTGCCGGTGACGCGTGCGTCGGCGAACACGCTCGGCGGATAGCGAAGATCGGCCGTGCGTACCGTGGCCCACGCTTCGCGCGCCGCCGCGGCGAGCCCGCTCTTGTTGGTGTAGCCGACGTCGACGACTGCACTGCAGCGAGCCGGCAAGCCCGCGCAACGCTGGACCAGGAGAGCTGGACCACCTCGGCGGTCCGTGCTCGCGACCAGCACGATCTCGTCGAGCTCGGCGAACTGCAGTGCCGCGTTGGTGAGCTCGAGCGTTCCGTTATCTGCGAGCCCGACGGAGACGCCCTCGGCGAGGCGCGTCGATGCCGAGTCGCGGCGCAGCTCGAGCGTGACGTCCGCCGACGCTACGTCGACAGGGACGGCGAGCGCATGGGTCTCGTATTGCGCGTGACGCGCGACGACGACGTGCTGGCCGTACACGAGATCGAGGCTGAGCGGCGTGGCCCCGGCCTCCTTGCCGTCGACAGTGATCGCAGCGCCCGGTGGCTCGGTGGCGATGCGGACGGAGCGCACCGGAAGGGTCTGCGTGCGGACCGAGTCGACGGCGGCAACGACATCCGGCGAGAACTCGGCGAGCGTGATCGGGCGGTCTGGATCGAGTGCGAGGGCGAGCGCGAGCGCGGCGTGCGACTCGCTCAGCCGGCCGAGGTGAGCGAGCACCGCGCCGAGGCGCAGCGATGCATCCGCGTAGAGCACCGCGCCACCGGGGAGCGCGACGATCGATTCGGCCTCGGTTCGTGCGGCGCTGAGGCGCGAGGCGGCGAAATCGACCTGGACGCGCACGAACGCGCGCCAGCCCTCGTCGATCTGCTCGCGCACGCGGCGAAATCGCTCGAGGGTTGCGAGCGGCACTGCACCAGCGACGAGGGCGGCCCTCGCCTCGCCGACCGCGTCGCTTACGATCCGCTCAGGGCGGCCGGGCGCACCGGCGATCACAGCGCGGACCGCCGCACCTACCGCCGTGCGGTCCGAGTCGGTGTCGCTGACCGCGACCACACCGGTCCCGTCGGCGTACGCGACCGAGCTGGCGGTGGCGATCGCGATCGCACACGCGGCGAAAACCCTCACGTCCACGAGTATACTCGCGGCATGTCCTTCGAATGGCTCGACCGTACACCTGCGCGCACCGATGGCACCGACAAGCGCGCCCAGGTGGCCTCCGCTGAGCTCGCCCACCGCGCCGGCACGATGTTTCGTCTCGGCTTTTCCGAGGCCGAAGCGACCCAGCGCCTGTGCGCGCGCATCGCTTGGGAGTACGAGCCCAACTCGAAGTTCCATGCACGGCCGGACTCGGTGTCGGACGCCGCGATCAGCAAGATCGTGGCGGACACGTACGCGCGCCGACCGGGCGGCTGATGAGACCGCACGTCCTGTTCGCCCTTGTCGCGTGTCAAGTGCCGGGGGGCACGCGGCGCGCGCCGCTCGTCGAGCAGGACGCGTTGGCCGAGATGGTCGGCGGCTGGCGGTGGCTGCATCGGGCCGAGCAGGACGGGACGATCCAGCTCGAGGACGAACAGTGGCGCCTGCATCCCACACAGGACTCGCACCTGGCGGGGCGCTATCTGCGGACCGTGGAAGTGCGGTCGACCGATGCTCTCGGATTTCCGTGCAATCAGCGGCTGTGGTACCGGCAGCGCGCGCT
>JAYVWH010001156.1:0-3890 GCA_043786265.1 Kofleriaceae bacterium
CCCTTCACCCAGCCGACAACCTCTTCGACGATGTCGGGGTTCTCGCCCATCGCCATGCCCATCTTGCGCTCGGGCAAGCCGTGCGGGCAGGACAGGTTCATCTCGAAGCCGTCGACGCCGGTCTCCTGCACCTCGCGCGTGATCTGCTGCCACGCTTCCTTGCGGTACTCCTCCATGATCGACGCGATCAGGATCTTGTTCGGGTACGCCTTCTTGAGCTGCTTGAGATCGTCGAGCCAGTCCTCGTAGGGACGGTCGCTGATCAGCTCGATGTTCTGGAAGCCGATGACCTCGTCGGCCGTCTTGGCCTTGACCTTCGCGTACCGCGGCGCCGTGTTGATGACCTTGCTCGCATCGAGCGAGAACGTCTTACACACCATGCCGCCCCAGCCGAGGTCGTAGCTACGCGCGATGACCTTGCCGTTCGTGCCCGGAGGGCCGGAGCCCAGCAGGAACGGGTTCTCGAACTTCATGCCATTGACGGTGATCGACAGGTCAGCAGTCACGTCGCCTCCAAAAGTGAAACGAGGGCCTAACACAGGCCCCGAGCCGCGTTCAACACGAAAGGCCCGGCGGGTCGCATGCCGGCCCGAGTCCGTGGGAAACTACCGTAGATGCGATGGTTGTGCGCTCTATTGGCGCTGACGAGTTGCGACTGGGTGTTCCGGCTCGACCCATGACGGGTCCCGGACCGATCGTGGGCCGCTGGGCCGAGGTCGCTACCGGGAGTGCTCACACCTGTGCCCTCGACCTCGTAGGCGGCTAAAAACGCTGTTCACCGTCGGCGGGCATCGTGATACGGCTAGCGCCACATGGCGACCAAGACGATCACCCACTGGATCGACGGCAAGGCATACGAGAAGGCCTCGGAACGGCACGGCGACGTGTTCAATCCGGCCACCGGCGAGGTGCAGTCCCGGGTCGCGTTTGCGACGCCGTCCGTGGTCGACGAGGCAGTCGAGTCCGCCGCCCGCGCCTCGCAGACCTGGCGCTCGATCTCGCTCGCGAAGCGCACGAAGATCCTGTTCGCGTTCCGCCAGCTCGTCGACAAGCACCAGAACGACATCGCGCGCCTGCTGACGCTCGAGCACGGCAAGGTCACGGCCGACGCGCTCGGCGAGGTCAATCGCGGCCTCGAAGTCATCGAGTTCGCGTGCGGCATCGCCGATCTCGCGAAGGGCGAGTACTCCGAGAATGTCTCGACCGAGGTCGACTCGTACTCGATCCGCCAGCCGCTCGGTGTTGTCGTCGGCATCACGCCGTTCAACTTCCCGGCGATGGTGCCGATGTGGATGTACCCGATCGCGATCGCGTGCGGCAACACGTTCGTGCTCAAGCCGAGCGAGCGCGATCCGTCGGCGTCGATGTTCTGCGCGCAGCTGCTCGCCGATGCGGGCCTGCCGCACGGCGTGTTCAACGTGGTGCACGGCGACAAGGTCGCGGTAGATCGTCTGCTCGAGCACCCGAAGGTCTCCGCGATCTCGTTCGTCGGCTCGACGCCGATCGCGCAGTACATCTACGAGACCGGCACGCGCCACGGCAAGCGCGTCCAGGCACTCGGCGGCGCGAAGAACCACATGATCGTGCTCCCCGATGCGGACATGGAGCTCGCGGCGGACGCGGCGGTCTCGGCGGGCTACGGCTCGGCGGGCGAGCGCTGCATGGCGATCTCGGTCGTGTGCGCGGTCGGCAACGCGGCCGACAAGCTCATCCCGCTCATCCAGGAGCGCATCGCCAAGCTCAAGGTCGGTGATGGCCTCGAGGCGGCGAACGAGATGGGCCCGCTGATCAACAAGGCGCACCTCGACAAGGTCACCGGGTACGTCAACGCCGGCGTCGCCGAGGGCGCGACGCTCCTGGCGGATGGTCGGACTCTCAAAGTTGCCGGTCGCGACAAGGGCTTCTTCCTCGGCCCGTGCCTGTTCGACAACGTGAAGCCGTCGATGTCGATCTACAAGGACGAGATCTTCGGCCCGGTGCTCGGCGTGACGCGGCTCGCGACCTACAACGAGGCGATCAAGCTGATCAACGACAACCCGTACGCGAACGGTGTCGCCATCTTCACGAACGACGGCGGCGCGGCGCGCAAGTTCCAGCACGAGGTCGAGGTCGGCATGGTCGGCATCAACGTGCCGATTCCCGTTCCGATGGCGTACTACTCGTTCGGCGGCTGGAAGGCCTCGCTGTTCGGCGACCACCACATCTACGGCCGCGACGGCGTGCACTTCTACACGCGCACGAAGGCCGTGACCTCGCGCTGGCCGGACCCGCGCCATCGCGGCGTGAACCTCGGCTTTCCGCAGAATAACTAGCCAGGCGCCGCGCAGAACAATGCGCGAAGTTCTGGTCGAGCTCTATCCTCTAGCGCTGCGCGATACGCGACTGTCATTGATCACGCCGCTGGTGGTGCCCTGGCAGCAACAGGCACGCAGTGCGTATCAACAGCTCGACACGATCGCGCGTGCGAATCCGCAGCTCGCGAAGAACGCCGCCGTGCTCGCGGCGGTGCGCGCCAGCCGCGCGAAGCTCGCCACGGACGCTGGCGTCGCGAAGCGGTGATTAGCCGCGCCGCTTGAGTGCGGCAACAGGAACGGCGCCCGGCGGCATCTGCGGCGCCGCCTGCGCCATGCCGAGCGCAGGGGTCCAGCGCAGGCGCGGCTTGGCAATCGGCATCGGTGGTGGGGTCGGCCGGGCGGCGCGACGTGGAGGGGCGTGCGTCGGCGTCGACAGATCGACGAACACCACGCGCTCCTCGACCACGTCATCATCGGCGAGCGTCATCGGCGCTTCGAGCACGTCAAGGATCGCCTTTGCGCGCGACGCGACCTCGGCGGCCGCCGGCCGGCTCATTGGATTCGGAGCGAGCATGTCGTCAACAAGCGCGAGGATCTTCGGCGGCAAGCCGACGCGCGAGGCGAGCACCAGGTCTGCGAGCAGGCCGAGCGCGAACACATCGGCAGCGAATGCGCGGTCGGAGTCCTCGGACGCATCCGGAACTCGGGCATCGCACCAGTTGACGAGACATAGCGGGAAGCCGCGCGATCCGTCACCGCGGACGATCGACTCGGGCCGCACTCCGCGGTGCGCGACGTTTCGCGCGTGTGCATGCGCGAGCACCTCTCCGACCTCGCGCAGAATCGCGAGTAGCTCGACCACGGGAACGTAGCCGCCGTCGAGCATCGTCTCCGCGAGTGACTCGCCTTCGATCAGCTCGCTCGCGATCCACGGCTGCTGTGTACGCTCGTCCGAGATCACGCCGACCTCGTAGATCCGCGGCACGCCGGGATGGCGAAGCGCATCGAGGATGCACGCTTCGCGCATCATGCGGACCGCCACCGGCCGCAGCCCGACGAACGTCGGATGCATGACGCACAACCGGACCCGCCGCGGCAGCAGCACGTGCGTTGCCTGGTAGCCGTTGCCGGCGTCCTCCCGATCGATCACGTAATCGCCGATGCGCGAACCCGGTGCAAAGCGGTCAATGCTGCCCATGCTCGCGCAGTCTGCAGCCGCCGTGCCTCGGCTAACCCTGCGTCGTCATTGGCTCGTCGCCTCGTGACAACGAGCCCCAGCCTGCGGAAGTCCGGGCACGATTGACCTCAGCGACAACGTCCCACATCAGCGCTTCTTCATCGTCACGTAGTAGATCGCGGCCGATAAGCCAAAGCCGACGAACCACGACCAGTCGTAGATCGGCTTCATCGGCTCCCAGAAGGCGCCGAGGAGCGCGATGCCCGCACCGACGACCGTCGCGATGACGGCATTCATGTTCCAACCGTTCTTGTAGCGATATGCACCGTCAGGTGAGTACAGCGACTTCAGGTCGAGCTCGGTCTTGCGGATCAACCAGTAGTCGACGATGAGGACGCCACCAATCGAGCCGAGCGCGG
>JAYVWH010001157.1:0-7470 GCA_043786265.1 Kofleriaceae bacterium
GTAACGGCTCCGACGAATCGATTGCGATGCTGATCTCCGCGTTCGCCGCGCCGCGCACCGCACACGAGCACGGCGGTGGTGGTGCGCGTCCGGCCGCGGTGCTGTACCCGGTGCCGTCGTTTGTCTATTACCGCCTCGCCGCTGTCGGCCGTGGCGTCGAGCCGATCGAGGTTTCGCTCACCGCACAGTTCGATCTCGACGAGGCCGCGATCGAAGCCGCAATCGCCACGCACCGGCCCAGCATCGTGTTTTTCGCGCTCCCGAACAATCCGACCGGCACCCTATGGCGCCTCGAGTTTGCCGCCGAGCTTGCCGCGCGCCACCGCGATGTCGTCGTCGTGTCCGACGAGGCCTATCACGCGTACAGCGGCCGAACGTCACTGCCCGTGCTCGCGCAGCATCCGAATCTCGTCGTGATGCGCACCCTGTCCAAGGTCGGGATGGCCGGTGTCCGCGTCGGCTACACCGTCTCGTCCCCCGCGATCGCGCAGCTGCTCGAGAAGGTGCGCCCGCCCTACAACGTGAGCGCGCTCGATCAGCGCGCGGCCGTGTTCTTGCTGAGCGAAGCGCGCGAGTGGTGCACGGCTCGCACCGCGGAGGTCAATGTCGAGCGCGCCCGGCTCGCGGCATCACTGGCGGCCCTCCCCGGGGTCGAGGTGTTTCCGAGCGAGGCAAACCTCCTGCTCGGCCGCTTCGGTGCCAACCGCGCGACCGTGATCTGGCAAGCCCTCGCCGATCGCGGCCTTCTCGTGCGCAACTTCGACCGCCCCGGACCGCTGTCGGGGTGCCTGCGGATCACCGTGGGCACACCGGTAGAGAATGCATGGCTGCTCGAGGCACTCTCGGAGCTGTGCGCGCGCTGACGCCGTTCGCGGTGCTCGCGGCCGTTGCGGTCGGCTGCGGCGCGCCGGCACCCAGGGGGCCCGGCATCGACGTCGATCGCGCGCTGGCGACGGTGAATCACCTCGCGGGCGTGATCGGGCCGCGTACACAGGGCTCACGTGAGGCGGTCGACACGGCGGCGTGGATCGAAGCGCAGCTGACGGCGTCGCGGATCGCGGTCGAGCGCCTCGCGGTCGGCACGGTCGAGCTGCCGTCGATCACGGTGATGGGCGCGCAGTACCGGCACGCACACTCGGTGACGGTGACCGATCCTGATCTCGTCATGCGGTTCGGGACCGGCAGCGGCAAGGCGCTGCTCGTGATGGCGCACTACGACACGGTTGCGGGGAGCCCGGGCGCCGTCGATAATGCGGCCGGCGTCGCTGTCGTCCTCGAGCTCGCACGCGTGCTCGCCGCCGAACCGCCATCGCAGCCGGTGATGCTCGTGTTCACCGCGGCCGAGGAGATCGGGCTCGTCGGTGCCGAGGCACTGGCCGCGGAGTACGCCGATCGCACCTCGTTCGCGATCGCGCTCGATCTGATCGGTGGCGATGGCGAGCTCGTCGTCAACGGCGCCAGCGAGCTGATCGGATCGAGCGAGCTGCGCTGGCTCGCAGCGGCCGCGGAACGCACCGGCGTTTCCCTCGACGTGCCGGCGGTGCATCGCGTCGTCAGCCGGTGGTGGCCGTCCGCGGAGCGTTCGGATCATGGACCGTTCACCCGGCGCGGGACGCGCGCGATCCACTTCTACAATCGCGGTCAAGGCGATGACTGGATCGATCTCGCGTATCACAGTGATCGCGATGTGAGCTCGCGCGTGCATAGAGGCGCACTCGCCGATGCGGGCCGGTTGCTGCGCGCACTCGTTGCGACGCCACCGCCCGCGCACACCGGCGATGGGTTCTGGCTGCCGTTCGTGCGTGGCGTCGTCGTGTCGCGTGGCGTACTCATCGCCGTAGAGTTGGTCCTCGCGCTGGGCGTGGTCGTGATGCTCGTGATGTCACGCGTGGGTCTACTCGCGTGGCTGGCGCGGTCGCGCGAGGCTGCGAAAGGGCCGGCGCTGATCATGGGCGCGCTGTGCTACGCGGTTGCGGTCGTCATTGCGTACGTGATCGAGAGGCTCACGCGCGGCGAGCATCTCGGGTTGTGGCTGCATGCACCTCTGCGCGCGTTGATCGGACACGCACTCGTGATCACGGGCGTCTTCGGGCTCGCAACACGTGCGGTTGCTCGGTTCGCACCGTGGCGGGGTGAGTCGCGGTTCCTCGCAGTCGCGGCGCTGATGCCGCTCGTGATCGGTCTCGCGTGGCTCGCCCTCGGTGGCGCCGAGCTCGCGTGGGTGTGGCTCGTGCCAGCCGCCGTGATCGCGATCGCACCGCTGATCCCCACGCCCACCGCGTCCGCCGCCCGTGTCGCGTCGCAGATTTTCGTCGGGCTCGCGGTTGCGATGTCGGCGCTCCCGATCGTGCTCACCCTTCATCCGCTTCGCCTGCGCGAGGCCGCGTGGAACGGGTTTCTGCCGGTCACTGTTCCGTTCGCCCCAGTCGTCGGGCTTTGCGGGGTTCCGGTCGTGGCCGCCGTCGCCTGGGCGTTGCGTCGCCGGGTCCCGGCCGGTCCAATGGGGACGCTCGTCCTGGGCGTGGGGTGTGGCCTCCTCGTAATCGGCGGACTCGTGGTTGCAGTCACAACCCCGGCACCGTGCTCACCGTCGGAATTCATGCGGTTTATGCTGGCCTGCGAACGCGTCTAACTCTTGCATTACCGACCGGTTGCACCGAAACTCGAACTGAGAACCCATGCTCCGAATTGCAGTCATCTCCTCGCTCATCCTCGCCGCCTGCGACGTCGGCGAGATTCCTGGGGTCGGAGGCGGGGACGCAGGTAGTGGCGGCAGCGATGGTTCGGGCAGCGGCTCGAACTGCGAGGTGATCTCCGCCTCGCCACCCGACGGCCATCACAACCCGGGCATGGGCTGTCGCTCGGCCGCGGCCTGCCACAACGCGCAGCTCGGTCTGGGCAACCAGGCTCCCGAGTACAGTGTCGGCGGTACGATCTACAAGGACGCCGCGGGCACGATGCCGTACGGTGGCGCGACCGTGTTCGTCAGCGTCGGCGGTGCGACGAAAAAGACGATCGCCGCGACCAACGGAAACTTCTGGTTCGTCCCGGCCCTGTTGCCAGCACCGACCGCGACGGCGACCGGCACGACAAAGGCGAGCGCCTGCCCGAACACGACGGCGATGGCGGGCACGCTCGGCGGCGGCGGTGGCGATTGCAACAGTGGTAGCTGCCACGCAGCCGGAGCCCAGGGCCCGATCTTCGTCCTGCCGTAGCGCTACTTCTTCTTCTTCTGCACTGCGATCAGACGCGCGTACGCCTCGGCGGCGCCGGTGCACACCTGCCGAAGATCATCGATCTGCAGCTCGGTCAGCTCCTTGCCGTGTCCGTAGAGGACGTTGACGATGCGCTTGCCGATCGTCACGACACCGGCAGTCGCCCGGCGCGGCTCCGAGCAGCCGAGCACCTTGTAGAGATAGTTGTTCACCGTCGACGGCGTGACCGGACCGTGAACTACACCGGACTCCGATGCGGTCGCCGCTTGCACGACGGACGGTGCATCGAGAGGAATCAGAATGTGCTCGACGTACGCGCGGCCAGACATCTCGCCGAACGCTTTCCAACCAAACGCCATCTGATCGCGCACCGCGAACAGCACGGCGATATCGAAGATCGACGACGCGAATGCGAGGACCACCTCGACGATCCGGTTGCGCTCGGTCAGCGAGCCAAGCTCCGCGAGCGCTGCCTCTGAATTGATCGGCGCGGGGCGGCCAGCGTCTGTCGGCGTCGCCGAGAACGTCGGTGGGGTGGTCGTGCGGTGCGGGCGTAGCTCAGTCTGCGGCTCGGCGGGCGCCGTGTCGTCGGCGTCGAGCGATTCGAGCAGGTCGTCGGCTTCGAGCTCGAGTGCCGACTCGTCGAACGACGTCCGATCGGAGCGCTCGCTGATCACCATCTTGGCGATCGCGGCCATCTTTGCGCTCTTGAGCTGGGGGCGCGGACCGGGCGCGGCCACTGGCGACGCGGGCACGGGAGGCAAGCCGGGCAGGGGCGGGGCGGGCAGGCCGGCATCGGCGGGGGTGTCGTTGCCGCGCGGCGAGTCGCCGAACTTCATGAAGCGCGGCGGGCGGGCAACGCCGTAGTAGCGCTCGATGTAGTAGTAGAGCCGGACCTCGGGGGCGACGCGCGGCAGCACCCGGTAGCCGGTCAGCTGGGTCAGCGCTTCGAGGGTGGCGAAATCGTGCGGGTCCTCGATTGCCGCGATCAGCTGGCGGTCCTGAACGACCAGCGGCACGACCTTGTGCTTGAACGCCTGCATCGGTTGCAGTAGCCGAACCGCGGCGCGCTTGGCGCGCTCGAGCATCGCGCCCGTGGCGATCGGGATGCCGAGCTCGAGGCCGAGGTAGATCGTCAGCGCCTCGAAGTCGACAAGGCCGTGCTCGATGAGGACCGTGCCGATCCGGCCGCCATCGCGAGCCTGGTACTGGAGCGCCTGGTTCAGCTGGGCTTCGGTCAAGCGACCGTCGCGCACGAGCATCTCGCCGTGCCGCATCCGGTTGCCACGGTAGCATGGGACCTCCATCGACCTGGAGTTTCTGGACGGGCGGCCGTGCTCGGCGCGGTGTGGTACTGCTCTAACGTGAGGTGGTGCTGCATCTTGTTGCTGGTCGCTGCGTGCGGCAGCAAAACGGACCAACGCCGCGCACCCGCACCGCCGACGGGGTCAGGCACCGTCCCCGAGCCCACCGCCGAGGACCCGGGCACAGAGGCGACTCCAGAATTTCCCGCGGGAACGCGGTCGCTCGAGCTGACGCGCACGGTAGCGGTGCGGCTCGAACCGGGGGACGACACCAAGCGCATTGGCACGATCGCGATCGATACGCGCGTGCGCTGGACGAGGACCGCTGCCGGCAAGGGCTGCACCAAGCCCTGGGTGGAGATGGTTCCGCACGGCTGGATCTGCGCTGACAACGTCAAGCCGAGCACCAAGCCCGCGCTCGGTCGCGAGGTCCCGCAGCTCGACCGCGGCACGGTTGTTCCTGGCGAGTACGGCCGCATCAGCGGTCCCAACGCGGTCACCTATACGTTCGCGAAGCCCGAGAAGAAGAAGGCGACGAACAAAGACAAGAAGAAGCCGGGACCGGTGACCTCGCCCGGTGATGTCGATCCCAAGCCCGAGGTCGGCAAGCTGATCGAGGACAAGCCGATCCTCGGGACGTTGACTGTCCGCATCTACGAGGAGCTCACTGTCGAGGGCAAGCAGTACCTGCGCATCGATCCGAAGCAGAAGGAGCTCGTGCTCGCATCGCAGGTGCGCCGGTTGACGCCGTCCGGTTTCATGGGCGCGCGGCTCGGTGATGACACCGGCTGGGCGTTGCCGTTCGGTTTCATCGCGCCGCGCAGCAACTGGCAGCAAGCGTGGACCTTCGCGCAGCCCAATCGCGTGCAGTACCGCCAGATCAACGCGCGCATCCCGGTGCCACTGCTCGAGACGTTCAAGGGCAAGGACGGCAAGCCGAGCGCGTACCGGATCGGGCCGGCCGAGTGGGTGAACGCCGCCGATGTGCGCGTGTTTCATCCGTCGCCGCCGCCGGCGCAGCTCAAACCGGCCGAGCGCTGGATCGATGTCGACCTCGACGCGCAGATGCTCGTCGCGTTCGAGGGCGAGATGCCGATCTACGCGACGCTGGTCTCGTCGGGTATGAAGGACACCGCGACGACGCCGGGCATCTATCGCATCTGGCTCAAGGAGTCCGAGGCCGACATGAAGAACCTCAAGGCCGAGGATCCTTACTCGGTCGCGACCGTGCCGTGGACGCAGTTCTTCTACTCCGATGAGGATCTCGCGCTGCACACCGCGTACTGGCACGACCTGTTCGGCACGCAGCGCAGCCACGGCTGCATCAACCTCGCCCCGCGCGATGCGCGCTGGCTCTACTACTGGAGCGATCCGCAGATGCAGCCGGGCTGGACGATGACGACCGGTGTCGTCGAGGAGCCGGGCTCGATCGTGCGCGTGCGATCCGCAGCAGTGCCCGAGCCCGAGTGGAAAGGCTACGCGCGCAAGGTCCTGGAGGCGCGACAGGCCAACGCGCCGCTGTGATTACCTGCGCATCGCCCTTCGGCGATGCTGCGCAGTCGGGCATGCCGGACCTTGCACTACGCGCGGTCTTCGACGACCGGAAGGCGCTTCGGCTGAGCTGCGTTAATCTGCGCTTCGATGACGTCCATCGCGCCCACGAGATCCGCACCGAAGATGTCGGCGAGTGCGTCGCGACCGACCTGGTACAGCGTCGGTGCGGTCGGATCGTAGGCGCACGAATAGTCGTGATAGTCCTCGCACACACCGATCAGGCCCTCGCCGTACGTCAGCGGGAACAGGCGACAGATCGTCGGCTTCACGCCGCGGAAGTCCCAGTTCTGCTCGAGCGACGCGCGGTGAATGCCGCAGCCGCGGTTGTCATGCGACAGGAACAGGCAGCCGCCCTTGTGGACCGCGGTGCGCACGACGGTGCCAGACGGGACATCGGCATCCTGCTCGGGATGTGACTCGTCGAACCACGGCAGATCGCGGACCTCGGCGGCGAGTACCGGCTTGATCACGTCGGCGCGGGCGAGGATCGCGTCGCGCTCGTACAGATCGACGTCGCAGCCATACTGGCAGCATGCGTCGATCTTCTCCGTGTGCGTCGCGTGCATCGCGCAGCGGTGAGTCATGCAATCGGCGACCACGCGGCGCGTGAACACGGCGCGCTCGACGCGATTCCACTTCGGATGATTCAGCGCGATCACTTCTTCGGACATCGGGCGCGGACTCTATCTGCGAAGTCCGCCGCTGGCTAGCGCTCGGTGGCGGCGGCGAGCACATCGGCGAGATCGATCCGCGAGCCGTCGCCGCCGGCGGCGCGGTCGACCGCGATCAGCATGGTCGATACGGTCTCCTGGTCGTAGACACAGTCGGGATCGACATCGGGCTCCTCGCCGACGAAGTTCTCCCGGCACGTGCTGAAGACCTGCAGCTTCGGCGGCTTCTTCGTCGCACGCGGCGCCTTGAAGTTGCGAATCTTGATCGGCGCGCCGTGCGACCGGCACACGAGTGGACGGCCCGCATAGACGAGGCAGTGCCCCTCGGGGGCGAGTGCCGCACAACGGTCCGGAGAGGCGGCGGCAGCGTTCGCGGCCAGTGCGGCCGTGCGGGCCGGGTCCCAGCCTGAAATCTCGGCGTGCAGCGCCTTCGCCTCGACACCCGTGACGGTCAGACGGACATGACAGCAGTGGGAGCATCCGCTGCCGCACTTCATCTGATCACCGTGCCGCGCCTGGACGCGTGCGAAGAAGGCATCCACTTTGGCGGCCAGCTCGGGGTAGCGTGACATCGGTCCGCAAGTGTAGAACCGACCTCCGGGGTAGGCCATGGATCTCAACGACATCATCGTCTTCACCAAGGTCGTCGAGACCAAGAGCTTTACCGGCGCGGCGGACGCGCTCGGTCTGCCTAAATCGACGGTCTCGCGCAAGCTCGCGCAGCTC
>JAYVWH010001158.1:0-4594 GCA_043786265.1 Kofleriaceae bacterium
TACATTCTCGATCACCTGGCGTGGATGCTGTCGGACTCGACCGGCGTCCCGCCGACGTACGCGCAGCCCGCCGGGATGGTGCAGGAGACCTTCGGTGCCTACACCGGCGCGTTCCTCGAGGACGTGCGTGACACGAAGCCGGACGCGGCGTTCATCGAGCTGTGGAAGAAGCAGAAGCGGCGCAAGCTCGGCTTCCGGTTCGGCTACGTCGACATGAACAAGCAGGCGCACCTGGTCATCACGCGGCCGCGGGTCCCGCGCGCCAAGTAGCGGCTTCGAAGTTGCTCCGGTAGATCCCGCATGTTACCCGGGATGAGCGGATGTCCGACGAGGCCAAGCAAGCGGCAACGGGTGCCGGTCGCGGTGTCTTATATATCGCCTTCGCGAAGTTCTACTTCATGTTCGCGGGGCTGGTCGTCCAGTTCCGGCTGCCCGCAATCCTGAGCCACACCGCGTGGGGCAGCTATAGCTTCATCAACTCGCTGGTCTCCCCGGTCAACAACGTCCTCGTCACCGGTACGATCCAGACGGTCAGCAAGTTCGCCGCAGCAGAGCCCGAGAAGGCCCGACGGGTCCAGCAGGCGGGCCTGCGCATGCACCTGCGGCTTGGTCTGCTCGTCGCGTTCGCCTTCATTGCCGCGGCGCCGGTGGTGTCGTGGGCGTTCTCGGACATGTCGAAGATGGCGCCGCTGATGCTCGCCGGCCTGATCGTCGGCGGCAACGCGTTTTATGCCGTGTTCATCGGCGCCGCGAACGGGCTCCATCAATTCCACAAGCAGGCTGGCCTCGACATCACGTTCGCGACGCTGCGCAGCGCCGGGCTCGTCGGCATGGCGATGGCGGGCCTCGGTGTGATCGGTGTCGTCGCAGGCTGGGTCGCCGCTGTCGGCGGGATCCTCATGATTGCGACCGCGTGGGTCGGGCTGCCGGGCAAGGATGCCGTGGGCGAGCCGCTCGCCGTGAAGCCGCTCGTGCAGTTCTTCGTCGGTGTCGCGATCTACCTCTTTCTGTTCAACACGCTGATGTTCGTCGACACGTGGCTGATCAAGCGCCTGACCACTGACTACTACGCCGCGCACGCAGCTGATCTCAAGGCGGCGGTCGAGGCGGTCGTGCCATGGGCGCCAGGCGCAAGCGGTTACCACATGAGCGCGAGCGTGCTTGCGGACGTGCAGGTTGGCTACTACGCGGCCGTGCAAAACCTCGCGCGTCTGCCGTACCAGGCGATCATCGCCGCGACGTTCGTCGTGTTCCCGCTCGTGTCGCGC
Source organism: Kofleriaceae bacterium (assembly GCA_043786265.1). Classification (GTDB taxonomy): domain Bacteria; phylum Myxococcota_A; class Polyangia; order Haliangiales; family Haliangiaceae; genus JABFXX01. The sequence goes on from JAYVWH010001158.1 coordinate 1,269, forward strand.
TCGACGTTCACCGACGACCGCGAGACCACGAAGCGGTACATCGCCGTCACGATGCGCTACTCGCTGATGTTCGCGATGGCGATCGCGGTGGTCATGGCCGCGAATCCGTACGACGTCCTCGGCCTCGTCTACGCGCCGCACTTCGTCGAGCGTGGCGGCGCCGCACTACCGATGCTCGCGCTCGGCAACGTCGCGTTCTCGCTGTTCGCCATCGCAGGCACGATCCTCAACGGTGCAGGGATGTCGCGCACCGCGATCTGGGTGTCTGGCGTGACGCTTCTCCTCGCCACGGTCGGTAACTTCATCGTGATCCCGATGGTCGTCGCCGGCGATCACGTGCTCGCGGCGGCCGCGACCGTCACCGGAAGCGCGATGGTGATCGGTGCGGTGATCGGCGGCATCGCGCTGCGCAAGCGTCTCGGCGCATTCCTGCCGCTGCTCAGCCTCGTGCGGATTGTGGTCGCCACTGCAGTCGCGATCGTGGTCGGCCGTGTGCTGCCACTGCACGGCAAGCTGATGTCGCTTGCCGAGGCGGTGATCGTGGGCGTGACGTTCCTCGTGGTGCTCGTCGCGACCGGCGAGCTTGGTAAGCGTGATCTCGAAGCGATCAAGGCGGTGCGAAAGAAGCGCGCTGCCGGAGGAGGTGAACCGTGAAATCGACCATGCTCGCGATCTGTCTACTTGCAGGGTGCCGCTCGGCGAAGTCCGGCGACACGCTGTCCGATTCGGTACGCCAGTACAACGAGGGCGTACGCTGGCAGCGGTACGACAACGCCGCCATTCACGTGCCACCGGCTGAGCGCTCCGAGTTCGTCGACGCGCTGGATTTGCGCTCGAAGGATCTGCGCATCACCGATTACGAGGTCGTTCGCGTCGACCAGAAGTCGGACAAGCTCGCGCAGGTGCAAGTGAAGATGTCCTGGTACCTCGATTCCGAGGGGACCCTGCGCGAGACCAGCGCGGTGCAGACCTGGGAGCGCCACGGCAAGACCTGGTGGGTGGTCGAAGAGAAGCGCCTGCGGGGCCAGGAGATGCCCGGCCTCAGAGAAGACCCTGGTTCGGAAGCTACCGAGCAATAACGAGGACATCCGTATTCGCCGCGGGTAGGGCGGATGGCGTAACATCGGGGCGGAAGTGTCGCAGAGCGACTTCGTCAGCCGCGGCCAGGCACTGGTGGCCGCCGGGCAGTTTCAAGAGGCGGTCAAGGTCTGCCGTCTTGGATTGCTCGGTCGACCGACCACGGTCGAGGGCCGCGTCGTGCTTGGACAGGCACTGCTCGCGCTCAAACGGTTCGACGAGGTGCTCGCAGAAATGCGCGTTGCGCTCGAGCTCGACCACACGAACGTCGCGTCGCAGGTGCTGCGCGCCGAGGCGCTGCTGCGCAAGGGCGATACCCACGCTTCGATCGAGGCGCTTCACAAGGCGCGGCAGATGGCGCCGGGCGATCCGCGGATCCTCCAGCTGCTTGCCGAGGCAGAGCACGGCGGAAATCGCGCAAGTGTCACCCACCCCGCGGTCGGCTTCGTCGGCAGCGGGGACACCAAGCACTATCCGGGGCATACCAGCGGCGCGCGTGCAGACGCCGACAACTACACGCAACCGACGTCGCTGCAGTCGCCCGTCGCTGCACGGCGCTCGTCGCAGCGCGCCGCCGCGGTCGACCCGGATGGCCGGACCGAGATGACGCCACCGCCCGTGATTCTGGGCGTCGGCGACAAGTCCCGCACGGTCGAGCTCGATCCGGAGGCGGAGGGCATCGAGGTGCCGCGCGATCCTGACTTCGATGATATCGCCGCACCGCCGGTCGCCAGACGTGCCGCCGGGATCGGTGGCGATCGCGGATCGGTCAAGTCTTCGCAGCCGCGTGGCGCGGGGGCAAAACATTCGAAGTCCAAGCCACTAACCACGCAGTCGCTGCCGATCGACGAGGACGATCTCGAAGAGATCGAGGAGACGCCGCAGCCGGGTCCGGCGATTCGCCGGCCGGGACGCGGCACCGCGGTTCGCAATGCGGTCGCGATGCCGTCTGGCGTGATCGGCGAGCTCGGTCCCAACGATCGCGGCAAGCCGAACACGCTGCCGCCCCCATTCAGCACCGCACCGCCTGGTGCGTCGACGCGGCAGCAGCCGTCGACAGTTCCGCCACCGTCGCGCGGCAATCCGTCGACGGTGCCACCGGCTTCGCGGGGCGCATCCACGGTGCCACCGCCGCTGCGGGGGAACCCATCGGCGCCGCCACCAATGGCGCTCGGCATGCCCGCGCCACTGCCACCGGCGCCGCGTGTACCGATCTCGGCCGCGCTGCCGACGGTGGCAGCCGCACAGCCGCCACCTGCATTCGTGCAGCAACAGGCACCGTATCCGCCGACGCCCGCGAGCCTTGCCGCCGCTGCGCGCCCGACGGTCGCGATCACCGCGCCCGCACCGCCGTCGATGTCACCCGCCTTGCATCAGACCGCACTCGCGGTCGATCAGCTCTTCGGGAACGATCCGCAGCAGAACTGGGGACAGGGCGACCATCGGTCGGTCGCTGCGGCGAACGAGCCAACCGCGCGGCCGGGTGAGCTCGATCCGCAGATCCTCGCGCTCATGTCGGGTGGCCCGATGAGGTCGGCGGAGATGCCGCCACCGGCGTCCCCGCTCGTCGCGATGGAGCAGGTGGGGTTCCCGGGCGCGGGGATGCGGAAGGCGCGGTCGCGCGTGCAGATCGTGGTGTGGATCCTGATCGGCGTGATCGTGATCGGCGGCGGCGTGTTCGCCGGCTTCAAGATCCGCGCGATGCGGCTCGAAAACCAGATCACCGTCGCGCGTAAGCGAGCCACGGACCTCGCCAAGTCCGATACGTGGGGCGGCTGGAGTGCCGCACGCGACGGTCTGTCGGGAATCGTGGGTGCGTCGAGCACGCTGCCCAACCGCGCAGCGCTCGCCCGCACCCGCGCCTTAATCGCATTCGCGTTCGGCGATGGCGTGCCCGAAGCAAAGACGGCCGTCGAGAAGCTCGGTGGCGCGGGCGGCCTCGACGCCAAGATCGCCGTGACATTGGCCGCCCTCGCAGCTGGCGATGTCAAAGCCGCGAAGTCCGCGGCCGAGGTGGCGGTCGCCGGATCCGACGCCGACCCGGGCGCGCAGTACGTTGCGGCCGAAGCGGCGCTCGCTGCCGGGGACACCAAGGTTGCGGTTGCGGCGATGAAGCTCGCGGCCGACAAGGAACCCCGTCCGCTCTACGGCGTCGGTCTCGCGCGCGCGTACGCAGCGGCTTATAACTGGGACGAGGCGATCGCGGCGATCGATCGAGTCCGCACATCGGCGCCCGACCATCCCGGGGC
>JAYVWH010001159.1:0-4435 GCA_043786265.1 Kofleriaceae bacterium
GCGACTCGGTGTACGCGCCCGCCGTCAGGTTCACCCACGTCGCGTCCTTGTCCCAGCTCGAGCGTGTGTACAGCTGGCCAATTCCGGATGCGTAGTAGTCAGTCGCCATTCCGTTCAGAGGTTGCGCGGTGACATCGCTGTTGTCGTACAGGAAGTCGTAAACGAGGAGCTCGGGGCGCGCCATCTGCGGCAGGTTGCTCGCCGCGAGCAGCGACTTCGCGCGGCCGGCGATCGCGTCTTCGGGATAGAGCTCGATCAGCTCCTGGAAGTAATTGCGCTGGTAGTCGAAGAACAACGCCTCGTGATCACGCGGCTGATCGCCGGTCGGGACGATCTTGTCGAGAGTCGGCATCACTTGATGCATCGCCGCGCGGAGCGACTGCCGTCCGTGCTTGGTCTTGAGCTGCAGCTTTTCGCTCGTCGTCGCTTCCCACAGGTCGTAGAGGTGGAACAATCCGCGATGGGACACGCCGTATGCGGTGCCTTCGCGCGATCCTCCGCCGCGTAGCTGTGCATCGAATGCGGGGACGAGCTGGCCGATCACCTTCGTGTCACGGAAGAACGTGACCCACGTCGTGGCCTGCGCGTCTTCACCGCGCGCCGCGAGGCCGAGCAGCATCGTCGCGCGCAGGAACGAGAAGTAGTAGTTGTCCCCCGGGTTGTTCACCGACCACCCGCTCCATGGGCGCGACACCGTTCCCCACTTCGCCTGGGTGTAGTTCCACACGTTCCACACTGCCTGGTTCGCGTATGCGAGCCAGCGCGTGCGCTGCGACGGCGTTACGGTGTCAAAGCACCAGTCATACGTGAGGGCGAGGTCGCCGACGATCGTCCCGATCTCGAGGTAGCTGTTGCCTGCGACCGTCGGCTGTGTGCCCGCGGTGATCTTTGCTTCCTCGGCGGCAACGTTCGCTTCGACCGTGGCGATCGCCTTGGTGCAGTACTTTGGATCTCCCGTCAGGGGACCCAGGAGTGCCGCGTTCCAGGCCTGAAAGCCCCAGGTGTTGGCGCCGTTGACCCAGTTGTTCGTCGCGATTCTGAAGCGCGTCGCTGCAGTCGTGTTCGCAGCGAGCGCTGCCTGCAGACGTGCGCGGTTCGCGGGGATGTAAATGCGCGGGTGCGCCGTCGGATACGTCGGCGTACTGCCCGCCGCTTGCATCAGGTCGGCCCCGCCGCTGTTGTTGTCGAACGTAGAGCCCGATGTCGAGACCGTGCCAGTCGTGCCAGTCGTCGTGCCCGTTCCAGTCGTCGTGCCCGTGCCCGTCGTAGTGCCGGTGCCAGTCGTGCCAGTCGTCGTGCCCGTTCCAGTCGTCGTGCCCGTGCCCGTCGTAGTGCCGCTACCGGTAGTCGTCCCGGTGCCGGTCGTGTCCGAGCCCGACCCCGATCCGGTTCCCGTCGTCGTATCCGTTCCTGCCTTACCGACTCGACTCGGCCTCGTCCCTCCTGAGAAGTACGGGCCGGTACCCGTCGCATCGTCCGACGACGTCTCGTCCATTCCGCTGTCATCCGTTGCCGGATCACCGTCCACCGCGCAGGCGTTCAGCAAATAGCTGACAGCGAGCACCCCGAGCATCAAACGTCGTTGGGTCATAGGCGCACTCCGTAACAAGGGCGCGCGCTTCTGTCCCTGTGTCTTTTCTCCTACACTGCAACACGTTAACTAGATCAGTAATCATCGGAGTGACATTTCTCGACGGTAAAGTCTCTTTCTTCGGATTGCATACGCGACGCCCGTTACGCCTTCCAACGCGAGAGAGCCGAAAACGTTTTTGCAAGCCAGAGTTCTGCTGAGCCAGCCCGCCACCGATTTTGGCCGTTCTGGGCGTCAGAGAAAACCGCGCCTCTTGGCGCCGGGAGGCTTGAGTCCTAGGAACCGGGCCAGTAACGTCGCCCGCGATGTCTCGCCGTTCCGTCTCCGGTCGCACGCTGGCACTCGTGATGGTGCTCGAGCTTGGCGTCGGCGCGTTCATCTGGTTCCGCAATGCACCGTCGGCAGCCGCGCAGCCGGCGGCAGCGACGGGATCTGCGGCCTCAGGCTCCGCGGGCTCTGCGGCGCAACCCGCCCCGACACCGAGCCCGACCGCGGGTTCCGCCGTCGAAGCGGCGTCCGGCGCCCCTGCGGCGGTCCCTGCGCCCGCCGACAAGACGAAGTGCCCCGGCAAGCCCAAGAGCGCGGCCCCCAAGAAGGCACTGATCGACGACCTGCTCCCGATCGGCATCCTGATCGTCGTCATCGTCTTCGTGCTCGCGCGATTGCCCCGTGTCGAGCTCGGTCACTCCAAGGCATTCCGCGCTCGTCGTCTGCTGAACTGGCTGCCACTCGGACTGACCTACTCATTCCTCTACTTCGCTCGATACAACATCAAGCAGTTTCAAGGCATCGGATTGACCGAGGCCGAGTACGGCGCCGTGTTCGGTGTCGGCTCGGCAGTCTACGGCCTCGCATTTCTGCTCAACGGCCCGCTCACCGATCGGTGGGGCGGTCGCGTGACGATCCTGATCGCCGCTGCCGGCGCAGGCGTGATGAACCTCCTCATGGGCTACATGGCCGCGACCGGCAACACCTTCGGCATGAGCGTGCCGACTGCGTTCACCCTCGCCTTTGCCGGCAACATGTACTTCCAGAGCTTCGGTGCGGTGTCGATCGTCAAGGTCAACGCGGCGTGGTTCCACACGCGCGAGCGCGGAACCTTCGGCGGCATCTTCGGCATCCTGATCTCGCTCGGCCTCTACTTCGCCTATGACGTCGGTGCCCGCATCAAGCAAGCGTTTGCCCCGCAATGGATCTTCCTGATCCCTTCGATCATCCTCGGCGTGTTCTTCATCCTGTCGTGGGTGTTCGTCCGCAACGAGCCCGTCGACGCCGGCCATCCGAACTTCGATCTCGGCGACGCGACGAACAACGACGAGAAACCGTCGGTCAAAGAAGTCTTCATCCGCCTCCTCACGCACCCGGTGATCCTCACGATCGCCTTCATCGAGATGTGCTCGGGCTTCTTGCGGCAAGCGATCCTGCAGTGGGGCGTCGACTTCGGAAAGGGCATCGGCCTCGGCAACAGCTTCGTGTTCCAGAACTGGGGCATGGTGTCGTGCGTCGCGGGCATCACCGGTGGTGTGTTCGCCGGTGCGATCAGTGATCACCTGTTCCAGTCGCGCCGCAGTCCAGTCTCGGGTGTCCTCTACGGGATCATGCTCGCGGGCGCGATCCTGATCATCCCGCTGTTCGCCGCGCCGCAGGCGATCGGCTGGATCGTCGCCTTCATGTCGATGGCGATCATCGGTGTGCACGGCATGCTGACCGCCACCGCGTCCGCCGACTTCGCCGGCAAGAAGAATACCGGCATGGCCGTCGGCATCATCGATGGATTCGTCTATCTCGGCTCGACAGCCCAGTCCTTCCTCTACGGTGCCTACTTGCCCGCGAGCAAGATCCGCGACGCATCAGGCTGCCTCGTGTCCAACCCGGCCGCGGGCAAGATCGACAACTGGACCATCTGGCCGCTCGCGATGATCCCGATCGCCCTGATTGGATTTTTGTTGACCCTACGCATCTGGAACGCGAAGCCGCGGCAGGGCGGCGGCGGCGGCCACTAAAGACGCGTTAGACTCGCAGCATGAAGTGGCTTGCGGTTGCTCTGAGCCTCGGTGTCCTCGCGTGCGGTAGCGACAAGACGAAACCCAGCCCCGGCCACACCGGCTCGGGTAGCGTCGCGCCACTTCCCCCCGCACTCGAAGGCGTCACGATTTACGTTGACGACGTTCAAGTCGGAACTCTCGCCGGCGCGCAGGTCAAGCTGTGGCCTCGTCTCGACACGCTCGTCCCCGTCGCCGCGCGTCGCCTCGGTACATGGGACGCGATCAAGCTCGCAAGCGCCGGCCCTGCTCCCGTCACGATCGCCAAGCCCTCCTCCACCTATCCCGAGCTCGTCCCTGCCCTGTTCCCCGGCGATGACGGCAAGCCCGCTTTTGGCATGTTCGATCCTGTCGAGCTCGCCAAGCACGGTGCACCTTTGCTCCGCGAAAACGCGGTCCACGAGATCCGTGTCGTCATCAGCAAGAACAGCGGTCGCGGTGAGAACGAGCACGGTGATGGTGGCGGCACCGATCCAGCGGAGCTCAAGCTCACCGTCAAAACCAAGCAAGGCGAAAAAGTCATCGCGGGCACCAAGCTCCTCGAGATGCCGCGCGAAGCCGCGCCCGGTAGCGATGGTGAGGGCAAGGGTTGGAAGCTCTCCGTCGTCCTCGCGCAGGCCGGGGTCACCAAGTACGAGCGCCTCCTTCTCGCCGACGCCAAGGGCACCAACCTCACCCTCGAGAAGCAGGACCTCGACGAGAAAAATGCGATCCCCTTCGTGAAGCTCAACCGCCAGGGCACCCTGCGATTCCGCGTCTTTCGCAAGCAAGGCGCTACCTGGCAGCCCGGCAGTGATCTGCG
>JAYVWH010001160.1:0-3640 GCA_043786265.1 Kofleriaceae bacterium
ACAGAGGCCTCTGCACCGCAGAGTGCAACGATGACACGGACTGCGATCGCGTCCCCGAGTCTCCGTGCAAGACCGGCTTCACCTGCGGCGTGGCCGTCACCGTCGGTCCGTTCTGCTGCCGGAAGTTCTGCATCTGCAAGGACTACATCGTGATCCCGGAGTCCGGAAAGCTCGCGACGCCGATGGCGTGTCAGTCGAGCGAGCCGAAGAATGCCTGCTGCAACCTCGACGGTCGCGCCGGCAACAGCCAGTATCCACTCTGCAAGTCCTGAGGACTTGCTCGCCACTCCGCAAATCGTAACGCGCGCGTCGGGGTCGCGGACCAACCAAGAGAGGCAGCCAGTTGGCTGCCTTTCTTAGTTTCGGCCCCCCGGTGTAACTGCGGCTGCGGTCGCCTTCGCCTTGCCGATATCCTTCTTCGACGCCCGCACTCCGATGATAACGACGCCGATGACGAGCGCGCCCGCGAGGATGAACTTTGCCGGGTCAGGCTTTCCGCGACCGCCTGCACCGGGAGGTGCACCGACGTCTTTCATGAGGATCTTGGTGTGGCAGTAGTTGCACTCGATCACCGGCGTATCGCTCCACGTGAGGGCTGCGCCGCAGTGAGTGCACCTGAATGGAGACCCGACCTTCATGCTTCGCCCAGCATACCGCGCGTCGTTGTCCGAACACCGGACACGTTGGCCGTGGTGCGCCGTCAGACCGTGCGCGTACACAGATCGCATGAGCCATCCCGCCCCTGCGTCGCCCACCGCTCTCCCCTGCCCCTACGACACGGACGCGCCAGATCGTCCGCTCAACAAGATCGAGCGCGGCTCGATCGCGGAGATGCGTGCGGTCGAGCTACTGATCGGCAAGGGCTACACGATCGTCGAGAAGAACTTCCGGACGAAGCTCGGAGAGCTCGACATCATCGCGCGCGACGGCACGACTCTCGTGTTTCTCGAGGTCCGTAGCCGGCGCACAGCGAGGTACGGCACCGCGATCGATGCGGTCGGCTTCAACAAGCAGCGCCGCGTCAGCCGCATGGCGTTGCAATATCTACAGTGGCGCAAGCCGCGCTTCATCGCTGCGCGGTTCGACGTCATCGGGATCACGGCTGGCGAGATCGTTCACATCCAGGATGCGTGGCGCCTGGGTCGCTAACTCCGTCGCGCCCGTCGCGCCCAGCAGCCGACCCATGCCAGCTGCGCTATCGTCTCGCCCGATGACACGGCCATGGAAGACGCTCGACCGCGCGACTGCGGGCGGCCAGGTTCTCGAGCTTCGCCAGCGCGGTGAGTCTGACTTCTTGATCCTCGACGACGGGCGCGTCCTGATGAACAGCTATTCGCGCCGCTCCGAGGAAGAGCTCGCGCGCCTCGGCTGTGCATTCCTCGTCGACGTAAAGCAACCCAGCGTTCTGATCGCAGGTCTCGGGATGGGCTTCACCCTCCGCGCCGCGCTCGACATTCTCCCGCCTGCGGCTCGGGTCACCGTTTCAGAGCTCAACCATGTGGTCGTCGATTGGTGTCGCGGTCCCCTCGGGCCGGCCACCCAGAACGCGATCGCCGATCCGCGCGTCATCCTGCGCATCGAAGATGTCGCGCACGTGATCAAGACCGCCGTCCCCGGGGCGTTCCAGGCGATCGTGCTCGATCTCTACGAGGGACCCAATGCTGCGAGCCAGCCGCGCGACGATCCGTTCTACAGCTCGGCGGCTCTCGACCAGCAGCGTCGCGCGCTCGGTGCGGGAGGCACCCTCGCCGTGTGGTCGGAAGATGCGGACGCCCCCTACGCGAAGCGCCTTGCGACGGCGGGTTTCGAGGCGACGACGCACTCGATCGGTCAGGGTGGGCGTCGCCACGTCGTCTATGTCGCGCGCGCCACTTCGCGCCGTGGCTGAACAACAAGCAATGAATTACGGATAGTTGACACTGTTGGTCATGGTTGACCCACGACGCCAATACTCTGGACCTGAGGTTCAGGACGCTCGTGGTCGTCATCCGATGACGTCGGCGAGCGGACCGGTGAACACCAGCAGAGTCGCGATCCGCCCCTCTGCATCGATTTCGCCGGCATCGAAGAACTCGATCGTCGTTCCGTCGACGCGCTCGACGACGGAGCGGTAGCGAAACGTCGTGCCGGCGGCGTCGACGATGCTCGCCATGCGGAAGCCGCTCAGGTGCGGATCGGCTTGAAACCGGGCGATGATCGCGTCGATCCCGGCGCGACCGCGGATCACGCCCGACCGCGTTACCATGCGGCCGTCCTCGGCGAAGCAGGCCTCGAGCAGCTTCGCGCGTGCGGCGGGATCGTGCTCGGCAGCTGCGCGGACGTAGGTCTCAACGGCGGTCTCGACCAGAGTCAGCATCTGCGAACCATAGCCTGACCCGACACGGAACCACCGACGGTTGGCACGGCGGGTGGTTGCGGTTGGGCCAGCTCCGGTCGAGGGCGAAGCCAGCGGTTGGCAACGCGGCGGCGAACGCAAAAACGCGCACCGAGTGGTGCGCGTTGCGAGCCGGCTGCGAGCGACCGATGTCGCCGCGAGCTCAGGACTTCTTGTTCTTGCGGCCCTTCTTCTTGGCTCCGTCGGCAGGCGCCTCGGCGCCTCCCGAAGCAGCGGCCTCGGCGCCTCCCGCAGCAGCAGCCTCGTCGTCGGCACCCTGAGCGGCGGCAGCGGCCGGGCTATACTCGCGCTCCTTGATGCGGGCAGCCTTGCCCGACAGGTCACGCAGGTAGTAGAGGCGTGCTTGCTTGACCCGACCACGCGCGATCACTTCGACTTTGTCGATGTTCGGCGAGTTGTCGGGGAAGATCCTCTCGACGCCAACGCCGTAGGAGATCTTGCGGACGGTGAAGGTCGATCGCGAGCCCTTCGAGACGCGGCGGATGCACACGCCCTCGAAAGCCTGGAGGCGAGTCTTCTCGCCCTCGCGGATCTTTGCCCAAACCTTGATGGAGTCTCCCGGGCGGAACTCGGGAAGGGCCGCAACGCGGCGCTGACTCTTGTTGATTGATTCGAGAATCCGGTGGGCACTCATGACTAAAGACTCCGGCAAGTTGCCGATTGGACGCGTGTTCTACGGGAGAACACCCATCCCCGTCAAGCCGGGCGACCGAACAGACGGTCGAGAATGATCGCGGCGGCCGACCGAACGCTCAGATGATTCCAGTTCGAATCGCCTTCAATCGGCGCAAGCACGCGTGACACCGACGGAATCAGGGAGTCGGCCAGGCCCCACCCCGTACCCAGAAGAAGCAGGAGGGGAGCGGGACTAAGTGTCGCCTCGGCGACCAGTTGTGAGGTCGTACGGCGCTCGGCGCCCGGAAACGAGGTCGGCTTGGCGGAGGTTGCGACCACCATCGGCGCCGTTCCACCCGAGTCGGCAGTGATCGTCGCGATCACGTCGTCGACCGATGCCGCACTCCGAACAAGGCGCAATGCAGACGCGCGATGCTCGCCCTGCTCGTCACCCATCCATAGCTGCGCGATGTGGGCAGCCTTCTCGCGCTGCGACGTGACGGGCGTGACGAGGTGATAGCTCGCGAGACCGTAGGTCATCGACGACCGCGCGATGTCGTGGATGTCGAAGTTGGTGACGGCCGTCGTGATCACGGTGCCAACGCGATCGACGACGGGATGATGAACGAG
>JAYVWH010001161.1:0-2402 GCA_043786265.1 Kofleriaceae bacterium
GGCGCGTCACCGACCTACTCCATCGGGGCGGGCTCCGCCACGATGAACAAGATCGCGGCGAACTTCCAGTCGCTGACGGACGGCGGCGAGATCATCGTGCTGTTCTACTGGGACGGTGCGAGCCCGCTCGTCCGCGATATCGACATCATGCTCGCGGGCGCGCCGAGCATGGCCAACAGCTTCATCAACAAGAGCGGCTATCGGCAGGCCGGAGCGACCTACGGCCCCGATGCCGATAGCATGCCGATGCAGTCGAGGGCTCCGGCCGCGGGCACATCGACGAAGCGCATCGCGCCGAAGGCGGGACACGTGACGCACGGCTCGAGCAACGGGCTCACCGGCGACGACGAGACGAGCGAGATGACCTCAGCGACCTGGGATGCGACATTCACGGTGCCGACGCCGGGCACCGTTCCCGCCGCGATTCGCTAGCTCCGAACCTCTGCACCAACGTGATCGCGCCGGTCAGCGGCGTGCGGACGCCACGAACGCGGGCGGCGCGGTGCTGCCACCAATCCGATCCCGATCTTCCAGACAGAAGCGAGGACGTCGGTGACGCAGGGGAGTGTACGGGCAGGTTCGAGTACACGTACTTGCCGGTCGACGTGTCGATGCCGACGTCGACAGCGGGTGTGGCGAACGGGAACCCGACGGCCTGCGAGCGCCCCCACTTGCTGTGGAGCAGATTGCCGACGTTCTCGATATCGAGCACGAGCCGCGCGATGACCGGTGATCGGATGTGGCCGGTCCTGCGCGATGCGGATGTCGATCTTTCTTGAAACACGGGCTGGAGAACGCATTTCGTGGCGCGATGTTGCCGCGATATTTCTCGAGGCCGGTCTCGTTCGAGAACGCGCTGGTGATCCGCACGCCATCGTTGGAATAGTTGTTGGAGAGCGAGACGATCATCGTTTTGGATGCGCTCGACGAGCTCGGGTACAGCGCTCGTCAAGGGGAGGAACGGAGGGTGGTCCGTTCAGCGGTCGGTCGCGAAGAGGGCTACATGATCCGCGGCGCGCGGGTTGCGTGCCTCGGCTTCCAGGAGAATGACTTCCGAATCAACGTGCTCGATCTCCCCGAGGGGTGGGTCACGGCACCTGGCACCTCGCGTGCACGAACGTCGTCGGTGTCGGCGAGGTTGTGAAGTGGGGGACGAATCGAAGATGCTCGCCGTCGGGACACGCGGCTGCATCGGAGACAAGCTCGAACGGAAGCGGGCTCTCCACCCCATCGCGGACCTCGGTCGCGTCGCACGTCGGCTGGATACCCGGCGCGGTGTCTCCGTCGCGCAGCTTCGTCGTGTCGAGGCAAGCGACACCGAGGGCTTGCTTCAGCGCGGTGGCGATGGTGTGGAGACTCGGGACCAGCGACGCCGTGCACACGGTCGTAAGCACCCCGCGCGATTCGAACGCGCGCGTCAGATCGCGTAAGCGCACCCCGGGATTGGCAGCAGTGGCAAGTCCGGGGACGCTCTGCGAGGAGCACACGAGTGAGAGGGCGAGGATGGCGGTTCCTCCGCCGGGTGGCGTCCAGAGCGCAATTTCAAACGGCTCCGGATCACCGGCAATCTCGGCCACCGTCAGCATCGACTTGTCAGGTTTGATGGCGCGCAGCGACTCCACGCTCGTCTTGACCGGCTCCACATACATCGAGTCCTCGCGCGCATGACATCCGGTCTTTGGACCAACCACGTCAAGCGGCTCGTTGCACATCACGCCCTGGGCCGTGCAGCGAAACGATTGCACTGGACCGAGCGGCTCGGCCGCGCTGAGCAGGCGAGCGTCGCGGAACGAGCAGTCATCTTCGTCTTCGAGATTGATCACCACGAGCTGCGCGGCAGGCCTCAGAAAGCCGGCGTTGAGCGGATTCGCGAGTGCACGTCGGATTGCCGCGAACGGCTGCTCGAATCCGCAGCCTCCAGCGCCAACTCTGATCATCGTGGAGAGTACATCTCGCCGATCGCCAACGTAGTTGGTGCGGCGAGCGCCCGCGCCATCGTCCTCGTCGACTAGATAGAGATCGTTGACCGAGGCACCGTTGCGCTGGAACACGCCGTCCTTCCCGGCGCCCCAGCATCCGCCGTTGCCGATCTGGCCGATCGGCGGTCCAGGATGAGCTGGGTCATCGGATCCCGTCGCTCCGAGATCGGTGGTGGCCACGCCCACGTGGAGATTCAGCGGCCCGGAAACGCTGTCGAGCTCTGTGAGCATTCCCGGCAGGTCTCTCGCGAACTGCAACTGGAAGTCCTCGGCCGGCGAGTCGTCGATCAGCAGCAACACGTCGAGGTTGCGGTTCGCGATCGCAGGCATCGAGACGACTTCGATGCTCGGCGGATCGACGTAGTCGACGCGGAGATTGTCGCCGCACGCCGGGACCAGCGCGAACACGACGGCAAGCTTCAC
>JAYVWH010001162.1:0-9709 GCA_043786265.1 Kofleriaceae bacterium
CGCGGCGGGCGCTGACGGCGTTCACCTCCCCGAGCACGGCCTCTCGATCGAGACCGCGCGAACGCTCACGACGTTGCAGCTCGGTTGCTCGTGCCACACTGCTGCTTCGTGCATGGCGGGTGCATTTGCGGGCGCCACGGTCGTCCAGCTCGGTCCGATCTGGTCGACGCCGGCTAAAGGCACGCCACTCGGTCCCGACGTGCTCGCGATCAAGCGCGACCTCGCCCCTACGGCACGCCTCGTCGCCGTCGGCGGCATCGATTCTGCCGAGCGTGCTTGCGCGGCCGCGCAGGCGGGTGCCGACGCCGTCGCCGTGATCCGTGCGGCCTGGCAAACTCCCGAGCTGATCCCCGCAATCGTGCAATCGATGAAATGACCGGCGTGTCCCATGGGTTGTGCGCCAGATGCGTTGCGCGGCCGCTCCCTAACGTCCTGGCGCTCGAGCCGAACTGACGACCAGCGGGGCTCACGCGATGTTCACGCCGCTACTTGAACCAGAAGCGCAGGCCGAACGAAAAGTCGATGCCAAAGTGGTTCCGGTCGCGGTAGCGGTCGTAGTAGTTGCCGCGGATGAAGTCGATGGTCGGCACGAGCTGCGCAAATATATCGAGCGGCACGTTGTTGAAGTCGAACGAGATGCCGAACGGGATACGGATACCGATCGCCGACCCGCCGTAGTTGCACCGGCCCTGGTAGCAGTAGTTGAAGTCCCAGTAGCGCAGACCACCGCCGATGTAGAGCGGCAGCTCGAAGGTCGGGTTCGAGGCGAGCGAGACCGGGTGGAAGAGCACGTCACCGTAGAGGTGCAGCCCGTCGCCGTAATAGTAGTGGCGATAGATCCAGCCGACGCCGAAGTCGAGCGCGGTCGCCTTTGCGAGGAACACCTTGCCGGTGAGGCCCGTCGGTTCGCCGAGCTCGAGACCGAGGCCGAGCTTCTTGTTCGCTTCGAAGCCACGACCACCGCTGGTGTGCTGGCGCCGCCCGCGACCCGAGTCTCGATCGCTACCGCGGCTACGACCGCGATCGCTACGGTCGCGGCTGCCACGATCAGAGTCGCGACCACCGCGGTCGCTGTCGTTATCGCGCCCGTCGCGGTCGTTGGTATCGTTGTCGCGCCCGCCGCGGTCGCTATCGTTATCGCGACCACCGCGGTCGTTGTCGCTGTTGCCGCGTTCGCCGTTGTCGCCACCGCTCTGCGGCTGTCCGCCGCCCGCACTGCCTGCGCTCTGTACACGCTTCACGCACGACGGCATGTCCTCGCCGGCCTTGCACCGAAGGAGGCGCTTCTGGCAGTCCTCGAGCTCCTCGTTCGGTTTGCACTTGAGGCGCGCATGACATTCGGCCTGAGTCTCGGTGCTCTTGCACTGGACGTCCGCCGGGCGGACCTGTGCCGAGGCGACCGAGGCCCACGCGAGGACGGCCAGGATGATCAGGGAGCGACTTGCTTGCACGTGGTCCTCTACTTCTTCTCGACGCACTCGCGTGCAGCCTTGGTCTCGACTGCGCACTTTGCATTGCGCTCCGCGAGGACGCGCAGGTCATCGAGGGTCCAGACCTTGTCCTTGCCACCGCAGATGTCCTTCTCGTAGCAGTCGTACGCGGCGAGCACTTTGCCAGCGCAGCCTGATTGGACCTGGGCCGGCGCGACCCCCTTGCACTCGTCCGTCATCTTCTCGATGTGCTTGTCAGTGTCGCTGCAAGCCTTCGCGAGCTGCTCGCACCGCTTGGGGAGATCCGGAGCGCCTGTGCTACCGGCCTTGTCCTTGCCACATGCGCCCGCAGTTCCCACGACGAGCGCGAGGGCTGCGATGCATCCGAGAAAGCGTCGAAGTGCCATGGATCATGTGTACCGCAAATCCAGGGCTGGCAAAGCAGCCCAAGACGCTGCGGTGGTCGGTGACCGATCCGTCGGACCGGCCGTGGCCTGTCGCTCGAGGCGCTGTGCGAGCGGCTGTTCGACCTCGTGTGGCGGCGCCGCATCGCGCCGGCACTCGCGTACGCGGCAACCTCCGATGTGGCGCAGTCCCGCACCGCCGGCTTTCGACGCTGGCTGACCGGCCAGCTCGCTCTGTTCGCGCGCTACGAACCGATCGTCGGCATGCCCTCGCTGGGTAGCGAGCTTGCAGCGCGCGTGCGCGACCCTCGGCCGTTCGAAGGCGAAGAGATGCTCGCGATCCGCAGCCAGTTCGCCGAGCACGTTCGTCAGCTCGCAAGCGATGGCGTGATCTCCGACGACGATGCCGTGATCTTCCCCGACCTGTTCCCGCTGGCCAGCCAGGTCGCCTTCGCCCCCTGAACCCACGTGGGTGCAAGGTCCGCTGTCTTTCGAGCCGATGCGCGGGTTTGAACCGCGGACCTATGGTTTACGAAACCATTGCTCTACCACTGAGCTACATCGGCGAGGTAGGGGCTATCTCCTACCTGAGACTCAGCTCTCTCGCAAGCCCCCACGACGCCGGTCCCCCAGAATGGGCCTTTCCCCCAGCCGTACCCCGGGTGAAGGTCCAGATCCCGTGGACGCGCTCCAGCGAGAAGCCGATATCGCACGCTAGGCCGCGATCGCCGGGCAGCCGCTGCCTGTCGACGGTGCGGCGAGATCCGCAACGAACACGTGTGCGCGCTCCAGCAGCACTCGATCATGGGCATGGATCGCCGCGTCGTCGCGATGACCGAGGTCGACGGTGCGCGGGGACGCCATGTGCTCCGTCAGGACGTGACCGAGCTGTGCCAGTTGCTCGACCCGCCGTCCAAGGAGACCCGCCGGCGCATCACCACGGACCGCGGCGGCGAAATAGATCTGGAGCTCCTCGTTCACTTCGAATCCCAGCTGCGTTGCTCGCCGAGCAGGGCCTCGACCGCGGACCGCATCATCGCGAACAGCGGCGCCGGCAATGCATCCACGCTGTACCAAGCCCAGTCCTCGACCTTGTCCGGCTCCCGGACCTCCGGCTCGCCGCTGATCCACTGGGCGACGAACGCGAGGTCGACGTAATGCTTCGGCGCGTAGTCAGTCGAATTGTAGACCCGCAGAAATCTCGGTTCGCCGATGACGAGGCCCGTCTCCTCCATTGTCTCCCGCAGCGCGCAGGTGGCGAAGCTCTCGAGGTGCTCGAGGTGACCGCCCGGACACGCGTACTCGCCTTCGCCGTGCGAGCCTTTGCGCTTGCCGAGGAGGAGCTTGCCCTCCTTCATCACGAGGACACTGATCCCGATCAGAGGCCGGCTGTCTGGCATGGGTGCGCGAGCTTAATACATCGCCGACGGCGACAGGCTATCGTTCCCCGATGCGACTTCTGCTCGCTCTCGTTGCTGCCCTCGTCGCCTGCGCCGACACCAACACCGTCACGTGCGGCGACGGTGTGACTTGCCCAGCCGGCACGCAGTGCGTGATCTCGATCGAACCGGCAGCCACATTCTGCGTCGACGACCAGCAGCTCGCGGCATGCAGCGACCTCGCCGAGCACCACCGCTGCTCGACTCCAGACATCCCACTCGGCCGCTGCTACGGCGGCGGCTGCGTCGCCGCGACGTGCGGCAACGGCGTTATTGATCCGCCAGACACGCTCGACGCGACAGACATCGGCGAGGTCTGCGACGAGGGTGACCAGGCACCCGGCGATGGCTGTTCCAGCGACTGTCTCTCGCTCGAGACGTGCGGCAACGGCATCACCGATCTCGTCAAGAGCGAGCGCTGCGATGACGGCAACCGCGTCAGCCATGACGGTTGCACGAGCGGATGCGGGGTCGAGTCCGCTCGCTGGTCACCCCTGGGTCCAGGTACTCCGCCCGGCCGCGTCGACGCCGCGATGGCCTACGACGCGACGAACCGCCAGGTCGTGATGTACGGCGGCGGCGATTACAACGGCAACGCTTACGGCGACACCTGGTTGTGGGACGGCGTGGGCTGGACCGAAGCGTTTCCCGCGCAGAGTCCCGGAATTCGGATCGCTGCGAAGATGGCGTACGACAGCGACCGGCACCGCGTGGTGCTATTCGGTGGCGTCTCCGAGGACGGCAGTACGTTCGCCGACACCTGGGAGTGGGACGGTGCTCGTTGGGCTCCGGTGCCGACCCTCAACGCGCCGACCGGCCGCAAGTTTCACGTCATGACGTATGACTCGAAGCGCAAGGTGGTCGTCCTGTTCGGGGGGCAGGTGCAGCAACCGGATCAGTTCGTTCCCGACCTCGCGGACACGTGGCTGTTCGATGGCAAGGCGTGGACGCAGCAGCTCACCACACTGCACCCGGGCGGGCCTGCCCCGGTCGACCCGGCAGATGGCCGAGTCGCGGCGGCAATGGCCTTCGATCCGGTGCGCGGTACGGCGGTCCTGTTCGGTGGAGCTTCCGTGGGTAACTTCTCGACATTTTACGACGACATCGTGTGGGAGCTCGACAGCACGGGCTGGCACACGCGCAGCCTGACCACGCCACGTCCACCGATCCGTCGGGATGCAACAGTGTCGTTCGACCTCGCGACGCAGAGCATGCTGCTCTTCGGTGGCGGTGATTCGACCGACCTCGGCGACCAATGGAAACTGTCGGCGGGGGGCTGGACGCAGGTGAGCCCTGCACTTCTACCCGACCCTCGCAGAGCCCACGCGGCAGCGACCGATACGGTGCGTCGCAAGGTCGTCGTGTTCGGCAGCCAGTTCTCGACCGATACGGTCACGTGGGAGTGGAACGGCACCACCTGGTCAGCGCTCACTCCCGTCGCGCCACCGCTCGAGCAATGGATCAGCGCGTTCGACGCAGCGCGCGGCGTCACGGTGCTCGTCGATTCGGGTGGCAACACGTGGCAGCTTCACGGCACGAGCTTCACACCAGGACCGACACGGCCGGGCACCTTCCAGCCCGGGATGGCGTACGACCCTACCCGCAAGCGCACGATCCTCGTCGACACGGCCGCTAACGTCGGCGTGACGTACCTGTTCAACGGCACCACCTGGACGACCCCTTCGACCGCGACCCCCGCCCTGTTCCTGCCGTCGCTCGCTGCGGACCGGAATGGCAACGTTGTCCTGTTCGGGGGACTCGCGCCCGGGGCCTCCGCGGCGTCGGACGAGACCTGGGTGTGGAACGGCAGCACGTGGACAAAAGCAGCGCCGGCCCACCGTCCACCGGGACGAGTGTATCCGGCGTTCGCTTACGACCCGATCCGCAAGGTCACGGTGATGTTTGGCGGGACCGACCTGCTGACCAACACTCGCGACACCTGGTTGTGGGACGGCGACGACTGGACCCAGGACCTGACCACGGGTCCGAATGCACGGGCGGGCGCTTCGTTCGCCTGGCAACCCGCGCGCGGGAAGCTACTGCTGTTCGGTGGCACAACCCAAGGAGTGAAGCTCGGCGATGCCTACGAATTCGACGGCACGTTGTGGACCCCGGTGCCGATCGCACAGGGCCCGCGCCCGCGCGTGTTCGCGGTGCTGCAGCCAGATCCGTCTTCAGGTGGGATGTTGCTGTTCGCCGGCATCGGCACCGCCAGCAACCCTGTCGGCGATATGTGGCGACTGCGCTGGGACAGCGACGAGGCGGCCGACAGCTGCGCCGACGCGCAAGATCTCGACGGCGACGGCCTCGCAGGATGTGCCGACCCGGACTGCTACTACCTGTGCGCGCCGCTGTGCACGCCCGGCCCCGATCTGACGACGTGCGCTGCCGCTGCACCGAGCTGCGGCGATGGCACGTGCGATGCGTTCGTCGAGCAGTGTCGCGTCTGCCCTGCCGACTGTGGCGCGTGCTCGGCTCGCTGCGGCGACTCGTTCTGCGACGCCCCCGAGTCCGCTTCGAGCTGTCCAGGGGACTGTCCCTAGGCGAACAGCTCGCGCATCACGCGCTCGCGGTGATCGAAGATCGTGCGCAGCTGACGCTTCACCACCACGTGAGCGATGCGACCGAGCGGCCCGAGCGGCAGCTCCCCCGGTTACATTGCAGCAGCAGCGACGGGAGCGGCCGCGACATCAGCGACACCGGTCACTGCACGCCACCACGGGGATGGCGCCTCCGCATGCGCCGGCTCGAACGGGCGGCCAAGCCGCGGCGTCAGCCAACGGACGTGTGCTGGCTCCGCCAGCGCGAGCAGCTGCTCCGCAGGCTCGTCCCACGGATGGAGGCCGAGATCAAACGTCCCCCAGTGAATCGGTAGCAGCGTGCCACCGCCGAGCATCTCGAAGGCACGCAGTGCATTCTCGGGGCCGAGGTGGATGTCCCCCCACGCACGGTTGTACGCACCGATCTCGAGCATGGTGATGTCGAACGGCCCGAACTTCTCGCCGATCGTCATGAACCCTTCGTGCAGCCCGGTGTCGCCCGAGAAGAACAACTTGTGACGCGGCGTCTGGATCACCCACGACGACCACAGCGTCGCGTTGCGGTCACGCAGGCCACGTCCCGAGAAGTGGTGCGCCGGCACGGCCGTGAAGCGTAGGTCGCCTCCAAGCAGCGACGTGTCGGTCCACCAATCGCACTCGGTGATACGAGCCGGCTCGACGCCGAACTGCTCGAGATGCGCGCCCACGCCGAGTGAGGTGATGAACGGGACCCGCAGCTTTGCGAGCTCGCGAATGCTTGGCTTGCACAGGTGATCGAGGTGGTCGTGCGAGACGAGTACCGCATCGAGCGGTGGCAGCTCGGCGATCTTCGCGGGGACCGGATGAAAGCGCTTGGGGCCCGCGAACGACACGGGCGACACGCGATCACCGAACACCGGATCGGTGAGCACGCGGATGCCTCCCGATTCGATCAACACCGTGCTGTGACCGAGCCAGGTCATGCGTAGGTCAGACGCAGGTGCGCGTGACCACGCCTCGAGCGGGCTCTCGATCGGTAGCGGCGACTGCGGAATGCGCCGCTTGCCCCCGAAGAAGAACTCGCGAGCGATCGACAGCGAGCCCGTGCGCTCGGCCGGTACCCCGCGCGTCGTGTTGCGAAAGCGACCGTCGCGATACTGCCGGCTCGCGCGCATGCGTTCGAGCCGTTCGCCGGCCGATGCCCCCATGAAAACAGAGTGGCGCCGCGGTCGACCTTTGTCCACTTCGACTATGCTGCACCACTGTGTTCCGGGACGAGACGCCCTGCTGTCCACAGTGCAAGGCCGCACTCGACCCCGCGGGCGACCGGTTCACCTGCACACCCTGCGCGTCAGCGTTCTTGCTCGACCGCGAGCTGTCCAAACTGCTCGACGAGCTCTCGCCCGATGATGCACGTCCCGTGGCTCGGCGGGTGTACACGAACAACGCGCCCGGTCGCACGTGTCCGTTGTGCGCTGCCCGGATGGTCGGCTGTTGGATTCACGACACCGGGTTCGAGCGCTGCGCGAAGCACGGTTGCTGGCTCACGACGCAGAACCTTCAGACGCTGCTCGCCGAGCACGCAACCCAGTTCGCTGCACGCGACAGCGATCACACCAAGCTGGAGCTGTTCATGTTCATTCCGGTGATCGGCGCGCTCTCGATGCCGGTACAAGCTCTCATGCGGCCGTGGGTGAAGCGCCGCCGCTTGCGCAAGTATCTCGCACGATCGACTCCGCAGACGAAGCGTTGAGAAGATCTCCGGCGTATTGCTCGAAAACTGGACGGATCGCACCGGCCTCTGCAATGTGATTGCACCGATGTTGTTTGATTCCAGGGCGCGCGATGAGGCGGCGCCGGCGCGGTGTCTGCCGTGCATTCGTCTGTTCGCCGATACGCTGTACGTCGACGATGGCAGCCGTCACGGCGAGGAAGTGCGCACCGCGATGGTGCGTTTGGACTTCGATTACGGCGGCCGCCGCGTGCGGTCGACCAACCGCAACGCGCCCGGTCGCGACCGCGACGCCGAGCAGCAGGCGTATCGCGTGCTCGAGAGCCTGGGTGCGATGGAAGCCGCCGCGGTGGAGGACTGCGCGGTGACCCCAGGTGCGGGCATCGACTACATCGTGACGCTCGACGGCGACGCCCACGCCCTCTGCGCGTTCTCGGCCTATCGCTGCCGCAGCTGCGTGCGATGGGCTGGCGCATCGAGGTCGACCCCGACTATCCATGGCAGGTCGTCAACGACGACGCCCCGATCTACGCGTCGGCGGTGCCCGAGAAGGAGCGACCGGACTGGTTCGGCCTGGAGCTCGGCGTCGAGGTCGACGGTCAGCGGATCAACCTGCTCCCTGCCCTGCTCGACATGCTCGACAGCGCCGAGGACCTCGCGTTCCTGATGCGGCCGAGCCGCCGCTGCGTCGCCGTCCGCGTCGACGATAAGCGCTGGTTGCCGGTCCCGCCCGCGCGCCTCAAGATGCTCGCCAAAGTCCTTGTCGAGCTGTATCGCAACGGCGAGAAGGTCCGCGCGCCGGCGATTCGCGCGCCGCTGATCGTGGAGCTGTGCGCATCGCTCGACGACGGCACGCGCCCGCTGGTCTGGGTCGGTGACCCCAAGCTCCGCGAGCAGGCCTTCGCACGTGCGCAGGGTCCCAAGACCGCGGAGCAGATCGTTGTTCCGCCATCGCTGCGCGCCCAGCTGCGGCCCTACCAGCGCGACGGTATCGCCTGGCTCCAGCACCTCCGCGAGCACGAGGCGGGCGGCATCCTCGCCGACGACATGGGACTCGGAAAGACGCTGCAGACAATCGCGCACGTGCTGACCGAAAAGGACGCGGGTCGGCTCGATCGCCCTGCGATGATCGTCACCCTGACCAGTCTCGTCGGCAACTGGCAGCGCGAGCTCGAACGGTTTGCCCCGACGCTCACCGTAGGTGTGCACCATGGCGCAGAACGCCACGTGCGACGCCCGCAGCTTGGCCAGCACGACGTGATCATCACGACCTATCCAATGGTCGCGCGTGACTGTGCGGATCTCGCGACGCTGCCGCTCCATATGGTGGTGCTCGACGAGGCGCACTCGATCAAGAACAGCGGGTCGCAAGCGAGCGAGGCCGTGCGCCAGCTCGACGCGCGACACCGCATCTGCCTGTCGGGAACGCCAATCGAGAATCACCTCGGCGAGCTGTGGTCGCTCCTCGATTTCTTGAACCCCGGCCTGCTCG
Organism: Kofleriaceae bacterium; assembly: GCA_043786265.1. Lineage (GTDB taxonomy): Bacteria > Myxococcota_A > Polyangia > Haliangiales > Haliangiaceae > JABFXX01. The sequence continues at coordinate 9,017 of JAYVWH010001162.1, forward strand.
GCTCCAAGGACGAGTTCGCAATGCAGTTTCGTGGCCCGATCGAGGAGCGCGGGGACAAGGTCCGGCTCGAGGCGCTGCGCGACCGGGTCAAACCGTTCATCCTGCGCCGCACCAAAGATGCGGTCGCGCCGGAGCTCCCGGCCAAGACGATGCTGGTCCGTGCGGTCGAGCTGTCGGGACTGCAGCGCGAGCTCTACGAGAGCATCCGCGTCGCCGCGCACGGCGAAGTGCGCCAGCACATCAAGAAGCGCGGCCTCGCGGGTTCGACCATCGCGATCCTCGACGCGCTCCTCAAACTTCGTCAGGTGTGCTGCGACCCACGCCTGGTTTCTGTCGAGGCGGCCAAGGGCGTCGAAGGCAGCGCGAAGCTCGACGTGCTGCTCGAGATGCTGAGCTCGCAGCTAGCGGATGGCCGCCGGATCCTGATCTTCTCGCAGTTCGCGCGCATGCTCGGGCTGATCTCGGAGTCGCTGCTCGCTCGCGGGGTTCGTCACGTCATGCTGACCGGCAACACGCCCGATCGGCAGAAGCCGATCGATGCATTCCAGCAGGGACGCGCTGACGTGTTTTTGATCTCGCTCAAGGCCGGCGGTGCGGGATTGAACCTCACGGGCGCGGACACCGTCATTCATTACGATCCGTGGTGGAACCCGGCCGCGCAGGCGCAGGCGACCGACCGCGCGCATCGCATCG
>JAYVWH010001163.1:0-3827 GCA_043786265.1 Kofleriaceae bacterium
AGTCGTGGGAGCACTCGGTCTACGATACCGGCGCGAAGTTCCTGCTTGCGTCGATCAGCGCTGAGCTCGACGTCGATGAGATCTACGACATCGCTGGCGTCCAAGCGCGGACCAGCTGAAACTCAGGCCCGACCGACGAGCGACGACAGATACGGATCGTTGGCGACCATGTCGGTCAGCATCTCGCGCAACTCGGCGCGCTCGCTCGTTCCGAGCTGATCGCTACCGGCGATCTCATCGACGAGCTTGTCGACCGCCTCGCGCGCGGTGAGCTTGCCGGCCGCGATCTCGGCAGCCATTGCCTCGAGCTCGCCAGCAGCTCGCGTCGCGCGCGCGCCTTCGATGGCAGTGTCACCACCAACATCGCCAACGTCATTCGGGCCATCGGGGCCTGAAGGACCGGAGGGGCCCTTGGGGCCACCAATACCGCCGGGTCCGCCGACTGAGCTCATCTGGTCCTCGCACAATACATGGGTTGAGTGCCGTCCGCGGCCGGTTGTCGGCCCGATGCGGCGGCGGTTGCGGACCAATGTGATCGCCGTTGCGCGTGCCAGGCCCTGCCGCAGCAATCATCGAGCTTCGTGCCATGATGCCGGCGTGCGAACCCTCGTGATCGTTGTGGTTCTCGGTGCCCTCGGGTGCGGCAGTACATCGACGGGGACGACCGCCCCGGCTGCCGTCGCAGCGGTGTTTCCTGCCGGTCGGTTCGTGCCTGCGCAACCCACCTATGTGATCTCGTCGCGGACGATGCGCGATGGACAGGCCGCATTCACGTCGGTCGTGGATCTTGTGGGGATGGCAGCCGGATTCGAAGTGTCCGAGGCGGCACACGAGCTCAATGGTGTGCTCGGCATCGACCCGATGAGTGCCGACGCGGTCGCGGGGATCGGCGTCGATCTCGACGGCAGCATCGCAGTGTTCTCCGAGGACGTGAACCCGACGTTCGTCGTTCATCTGAAGAGCGCCGAAGCGATGACCGGTTTCCTCGAGGGACAGCGTCAGCGCGGCCTGCGCACGCAATCCGTGATCGCCGCGGGGACCGAAGTCTTCACGGCGAAGATCGAGTCCGAGCTTCACATCAGCTGGGCGGTCGAGAAGGAGTGGTTGTGGATTCACTTCTCGTTCGGCGGCCCGGACGGTGTTGAATGGTTCGAGCACAGCAAGCAACCAACCGGCGCGGACTGGGTCCAGGGCTGGAAGTGGGCGCAGGGTCTCGCCGCGACGGCGTCGGCCGTCGTTGGTGTCGTTGACCTGCAGCGCACGTTCGGCGCGATCGCACGCAAGACAAGCGACGCGATCGCGTGCGGCAAGCAGTTCGCGGCGGTGAAGCGCGTTGGCTTCAACGTCGACATCGACGCGAAGCAGTTCGCCGCGCAGCTGGCCTTCGATCTCGGCAGCGATGCGGACCGGGTGCGCAGCCAGCTGCTCGCGCCGCCGCCGGGGTGGGCGACCGCGAGCACGAATGCTCCGCTGACCGCACAATGGAATCTCGATCTTCCTGCGGCAACTGCGTGGCTCGAGGTCTGCTCCGGCGACGATGACTTTCGCGTCTCGGTCGAGCAGTTCGGCGTGCGCACGCTGCGTGGCTTTCTCCACTCGCTCGATGTCGACGACAGCAGCGGCGTCGGCGCTGCGTCCGCGGACCTCGTGAGCGCCCAGTACTTCCGGTCGATGCTCGACCAGATTCCCGGCCGAAGCATGGCGGAGAGCTCGCGCACGTACGGGCAGTACAAGGGCAAGCACATCTCCGTGCCGTTCGTCGGCAAGGGCGACTACGTGCTCACCGACAAGCTCGCGATCGGAGCGATGGGTGATGGCGTGCTCCAGAAGGTCGGCAGCGGCAGCGCACCTGCCGGCACCCCGGCCGTGTTTGCGTTCGACGTTCATCCCGCCGGTCTGTCGCCTGATGTCTGGCTGTTCCTCGCCGAGCAGGCCGGCATCGAACACGCCAAGCGCTTCGTCCAGCGCCTCGTCTTGTGGAGCGAGCTGGCCCTCAGCGGCTCCATCGAGACCTCGGTCCTGGTGATCGCCGCCCACGGAAACCGGCGCTAACCCCCTGCATTCACGCACGTCTATGCTAGGGTGCCGGCGTGGCTGAAGCTCCCGTCGTCCGCATCCGCGACGTCACCAAGAGCTACGGTGAAGGCGCGGCGAAGGCCCAGGTGCTGCGCGGTGTCAGCTTCGATATCGTGCCCGGCGAGCTGACCGCGCTGGTCGGTCAATCGGGCTCCGGCAAGTCGACGCTGCTCAACATCATCGGTGGTCTCGACCGTCCCGACGCGGGCGAGGTCGAAGTCCTCGGCATCGATACCCAGCGCGCCAGCGACGCCAAGCTCGCGCGCTTGCGCAACGAATCGATAGGATTCGTGTTCCAGGCGTTCAACTTGCTCGACCACCTCGACGTGCTCGAGAACGTCACGCTGCCCGCAGCGTTCGCGAAGGATGGCGCCGATGTGGAGAATCGCGGACGCGAGGCGCTGCGCAGGGTCGGTCTCGCCGACTTCGCGAAGCGTCGCCCCGGCGAGCTGTCAGGCGGACAGAAGCAGCGCGTCGCGATCGCACGCGCACTGTTTGGTTCTCCGAAGCTCCTCTTGTGCGACGAGCCGACCGGCAATCTCGACTCCGAGACCGGCCGCGAGGTCATCGACTTTTTTCGCGAGCTCAACGCCAACGATGGTGTGACGCTGCTGATCGTCACGCACGAGCGACGGATCTCGAGCGTGGCGAAGCGCGTGATCGCGATGCGCGACGGCGCGATCGTCGAGACGACCGACGAGGCCCTCGCGGCAGCCCACGGAGGTCCGGCATGAAGCCCGTGAGAGTCGCACGTGGAACGCTTCCGCCCGTGCAGGTCGCCCTGCCGGTCACGTTCGCCGAAGCGAGCGGACCGATCAACGTCGTTGCCGCGCCGACGCTGCGTATGACGCTCCATCCGCCACGGTTCACGACGACGACGCCCGGCGTCATGCGGAGACAGCCCCGATGATGCCAGCTGGCAAGCTCGCGAAGATGGTCGTGGCGAACACGCTGCGTAGCCGCCGTCACTTCATCCTGTCGGCCTTCGGCATCGTGATCGGCATCTCGACGTTCGTCGTGTTCCTCGCGTCGACCGAGCAGGTCGCGCACGTGCTCGAGAAGATCTTCCCGCTCGATCAGGTCCAGGTCGTCGCGCCGCGCGCATCGCTGCTCGGCAAGGACATCAGCAAGAAGCTCGACGATTCGATCGTTCAGACGATCCTCAAGCGCCCCGAGGTCAAGACCGCGGTGCCGCGCATGAACCTGGGCTTCCCGGCATTTGGCCGCGGCAACTTCGAGGGCAACGACCTCAAGTTCGAGGTCGGTGGTTTTGCCGACGGCGTCGATGGCATGTTCATCCAGGACGACGAGCGCACGCGCGAGCTGTTCAAGGACTGGATGGCGGATGAAAAGGATCCGCACCGCGTCGCTTGTACGCCGGCGCCGCGTGCCGACGAGGACGAGGTGATTCAATCGCCCAAAGCGCCGCCCAAGGCAAAGCAGACCAAGACGCCGCCTGCGACGAGCGGGTGGGGCGATCCGGTTCCTGCAGCGGGCAGCGCCGATGGATCGGCGGCAGGTTCGGGTAGCGCGGCAAACGGATCGGCTGCAGGCAGCGCCGATGGATCGGCGGCAGGTTCGGTTCGGCGCTTTGCCGCGGCGAGCGCACCCGGCGCGTCCGCCGAGGTGTCACCCGCACCACCCGGGATTCCAGGCGCGCCGAAGGGCACCGAGCCCAGGCCGGGCGAGCTGTTCGTCGCGGGCAAGAATGGCGAGTACTTCAATCCCTGCCCCGAGCCGGATCGCTACTA
>JAYVWH010001164.1:0-3233 GCA_043786265.1 Kofleriaceae bacterium
TTTCATTGCGCTGCCCCCTTCTGCGGCGGTGGGCGAACCTTTGGCACCTCGACCGGCGGCAGCTTCTTGTCGCGTAGCTTGGTGAAGTAGCCATCGAGGATGTGCTGTGCGATCGGCCAAGCGTTCGTACCGCCGGCGCCGCCGTGCTCGACGAGCACGATGATCACCAGCTCGGGATCCTCGGCGGGCGCCCAGCCCGCGAACCACGCGTGCGACGCGTTCGGGTTCCACTTCTCGAGGTCACGATGCTCGTGATCGTTGTGGTGCTTGCGAACCTCGGCGGTGCCGGTCTTGCCCATGACCTGCACGACCTGGCTGACGCCGTGGTCATAAGCGGTGCCGCCGGGCACGTTGCTGACCATCCACATGCCCTTCTTCCAGGTCTCGAGGGCATCGGGCGGAATCTTGACGGTCTTGGCGACCTTCGGGTCGTAGCTGACGATCGCGCGACCCTCGTAGGACTCGACCCGTTCAACGACCTGCGGCACGTAGAGCTGGCCGCCATTCGCGAGCGCTGCGTACGCCATCGCCATCTGCATCGGCGTGACTTCCACGTCACCCTGACCGATCGCTGCGTTCGCGGCGTAGCCGATCTTGTAGCGGCCGTTCTGCTCGTACCAGGCCTTCGTGGGGATGCGCCCACCGGAGTCGCCATTGATGCCGAGGTTCGTCGGCGTGCCGAGACCGAACGAGCGCGCCATCTCGCCGAGCCGGTCGAGGCCGATGCGCTGCGCGAGGTTCCAGAAGTAGACGTCGCATGACTTCTGGATCGCTTTGAGCAGATCGACCTTCTCGTGATAGCCGTGGCAGCGGAAGTGCGTGCCGGCGAGCTCGTACCGGCCGCTGCAGAACATCGTCTCGTCCTCGGCGGCCTGGCCGTCCTCGAGCGCGGCGAGCGCGGTGATGAACTTGAAGATCGAGCCCGGGGGATACGTCGCGCGGAGCGCCTTGTCGATGAACGGCTTGCGCGGGTCGCTCATGAGCAGCGTGTACTCGGCCTGCGTCAGGTGTCCCGTCATCGTGTTCGGATCGAACGATGGGCGGCTGACGACGGCCTTCACCCGGCCCGTCTTTGCTTCGACGATGACGACCGCGCTTGCTGCGACGCGCGCGACCGCCTTCTCGGCGAGGCGTTGTAGCTCCGTGTCGATCGTGAGCACCAGGTTCGCGCCCGGCACGGGATCGATCGTGCGCTCGCCGTGGATCAGCGACGCCACGGTCTTCTCGTCGAGCCGCTGGTTGTTCGCATCGACCGCGTAGTGCTCGACACCCCGCTTGCCCCGCAGATAGTTCTCCCACGCGCTCTCGAGCCCGTAGCGTCCGATCAGATCGCTCGGGTCGTAGCCTTGCGCCGTGAGGCGGTCGGCCTCGTCGGCGGTCATCTGCGTCATGTAGCCGATCAGGTGCGCGGCGAGGTCGCCCTGCGGGTAGTAGCGATACGGTTCGTGATGAACCTCGACCCCGGGCAGTCGCGACTTTGCCTGCTCGACGAGCGCGGCGCGATCACGGCCCTGATCCTCGAGGATGAGGAGGGGCACCTTTGGATCGCGTTTGCGGCCGACCGCGAGGCGCTCTTCGATCTTCGCCGACTCGTCCTCGGTGAGGCCGAGCATGCGCTCGAGCTCTGCCTTGGCGTCGGGCGTGAGCAGCTTCGGCGTCGCGTAGATGTTGAATGCCGGGCGGTTGTCCGCGAGCGCGACACCCTTGCTGTCGACGATCTTGCCGCGGACGCTCGGGAGGTAGCGCTCCTTGACGACGTTCGAGACCGTGCGCTCGTAGTAGCTCTCGCCACGCATGACCTGGAGTTGCCAGAGCCGGCCGATCAGCAGCACGAATGCGGCGATCACGACGAGCGCGAGCCAGCGCAGCCGCTTGTGCAGCTCGGGCAAGCCCGGCCCGTAGCCGCTATCGCCGCGCAGCATTGTCACGGCGCGAGTCCCTCCAGGGCTGCATCACGCTCGCGCGATGTCCGGGCGAACGCGGCGTCGATGCGCCGATACAGCCGCCACACCAAGGGCCCCGTCAGCGCGGTCGCCACCGCGACGAGCGCCATCTGCTGCAGCTCGAGCGACATCGAGCCGATCTTCGAGACATTGAACATCGCGCGCAGGAGCAACTGCATCAGCGACGCGATCAGCGAGATGAACGCCGAGAACCCGATCATCATCGCCGTGCCGCGCACGAACAGACGACGCTGGGTGCGGCGCGCGACGTCGGACGTCATCCCAAGAACGAGCGAGGTCAGCCCGGCCGGGGTTCCGGAGATCACGTCGATCAGGTAGCCGAGGATCGCGACGCCGGCGGTCACCGGCAGCATGAACGGCCGCGTGGTGTGCCCGAGGTACGCCGCGGTCAGCGCGCCGATCGCAGGAATCGCGTCATGCGTGATGCCCGGCATGTACCGCCACATGGCAGCCACCAGCACGCACAGCAAGTACGCGACTCCGACGATCGTCGCTGTTCTCACGCCGCGACGCCCCCGTCCCCGCTGTCACAGGTCACAGTGCCCTCCCGCCGAAAGCCGGCTCGCTCTTACGTTTCTGCTGCGCGTCCGGATCCGGTGGTGGTGGCGGCGCGAGCAGGACCTCAACCGCGCGCACGCGCGAGACGTCGACCGCGGGCTCGACTTCGACCCGCTGGAACATGCCGTCGTCTTTGGCGACCGACGACACCTTGCCGATCACGAGGCCGGGCGGAAAGCTCGCGCCGAGACCGCTGGTCACGACCTCGTCACCGACCTTCACGCGCGAGTCGGCGGGCGCAGTGATTGCCGCCTGTGCTTCGAGCCACTGGATCGTGCAGGCATACGCATGGGGCTTGCCGAGCCCGGTCAGGATGCCGCGGCCACCGGTGCGCGGAATCACGACCTCGATCGACGACGACGCATCGCTGATCAGGGTCACGTCGGCATAGTCACCGAATACTTTGTTGATGCGACCGACCGGCCCGGTGCCCGTGATCACCGGCATACCGGTCTGGACGTCGCGCTGGCCACGATCGATGCGCAGGCGGAGCACGCGAAACTGCGGCGTCATCGGTGCACCGATCACGCGCGCACCGAGCGTGTCCGCGGGCGTGCGGCGCTTGACGACGGCGAGATCCTCGAGGGCCTCGACATCGAATGCGCGGCGTGACACCTCGGCGAGCTGCTTGCGCAGCTTGTCGTTCGCGAGGCGCAGCTCGCGATTCTCCGACTCGATGTCGACGAGCGCGATGTAGCGGCTCCAGATGCC
>JAYVWH010001165.1:0-3028 GCA_043786265.1 Kofleriaceae bacterium
CAATCATCCCAACCTCCTCACGCTCTACGACATCGGCGAGTTCGAGAACACGCCGTACCTGGTCACCGAGCTGCTCGATGGAGAGACGCTGCGCAACAAGCTGCAGCGTGGCCGGATGCGGCTCCGCGAGGCGATCCAGATCGCTGCCGAGGTCGCGCGCGGGCTCGCAGCTGCGCACGAGCACAGTGTCGTGCACCGCGACATCAAGCCCGACAACATTTTTCTTACCAGCGACGGCCGCATCAAGATCCTCGATTTCGGCATAGCGAAGCTGACCCGTAACGACGACGAACCCGCGCAGACCGACGACATCGGCCGCGGCGTCACGCTGACGCCGAACACCGCGACCGATACCGGCATGATGATCGGAACGCCCGGCTACATGGCGCCCGAGCAGCTGGACGGCGACAAGATCGATGGTCGTACCGACATCTTCGCGCTCGGTGTCGTCCTCTACGAGATGATCAGTGGCGCGCGCGCGTTCGCCGCGGACAGCCCGATCGAGGAGTCGTATGCGATCCTCAAGAACACACCCGAGCCACCGGCGGGAGCGACGAAGTCTGTCGCGCGCGTCGTGATGCGCTGCCTCGAGAAGCGACCCGACGCACGATTCCAGTCCGCGACCGACCTCGCATTTGCTCTCGACGAGCTCGACGCCTCGACCGATCCGATCGCACGGATCTCCGCGAGTGACCTCGAGACCAAGCCCAAGCCGCGGCCCGACATCAGTGGGCTCGAAGCGGCCGCGCGCCGGCGCCGGCGCCTGATCGCGGGACTCACCGCTGCGGCGCTCGTCGTCGGCGTGGTCGGGTTTCTCGCTGGACGCGGCACGAAACCGTCCGCCACCGCAGTCGCGGGGCGGTGGCCGTCGCTCGTCGAAGGTGGACCCAAGTACACACGGATCACGTTCCACTCGCAGACGAACTGGTGGGCGCGACTCGCCCCCGACGGCAAGAGCGCGATCTATTCGGCGTACCGCGACGGCAAGCTGCAGCTCATGCGCTCGCTGGTGGGGCAGCCATCGATCACACCGCTCGGCATCACCGGCCGCCTTCTCGACATCTCGAGCAAGGGGGAGCTCGCGATCGTGACCGAGCAGCTCCCCGGGGAGGGCGGCACGCTCGCGCGCCTGTACGAGGGTTCGGGACCGCGCGGCGTGACTGATCACGTCACCGCCGCGACATGGCTGCCCGATGGTGAGTCGCTCGCCATCATTCGCGATGAGACAGCGCTGGAGTTCCCGATCGGGACCGTGATCGCGCAGCGCCCAACCGGCAAGCTCGACATGCTGCGAGCGGCGCCGTCAGGTGATCAGTTTGCGTTCGTCGATCACCCAGCGCCGCGCGACACGCTCGGCACCGTCGTGATCGTCGATCGCACCGGCAAGCGCATCGCCGAGTCGGCGCGGCAGGCCGGTGTCGAAGGCGTTGCGTGGGCGCCTGACGGGTCCGAAGTATGGTTCTCCAACGCCGACGAGATCAAGGCGCTGACGCTGGCCGGCAAGCAGCACATCGTTCTGCGCGGCAGCATCGGCCGACTCGTCCTCCTCGACGTGCGTGCCGGTCGTGTGCTCGTCACGCCCGCCGACGTTCGGCTCAAGATGTTCACGGGCCCGCGGATCGGTCCGTTCCGTGATGTCGGCTGGTTCGATTCCAGCGCGGTCACGTCCGTCACCGCTGACGGGTCGTCGATCGCATTCTTCGAGGCGGCCGGGACCGGCATGACCGACGAGGGCTCACCGCAGTATCTGCGGCGACCCGACGGCCCACCGTCGATGATCTCACACGCGTTCCGCGCGACGCTGGCCCCCGACGGCAGCGCGATCTTTGCGATCTCGGGCCCGACCAAGCTGATGCGCGTCCCGACCGGCGCGGGCACGCCCACCCCAGTGCCGTTCACGCCCCTCACCGAGCTCGACATCAGCGATGTGCCGTCGATGTCGTGGAGCGGACGCTACCTCGTGCTGCGCGGGGCCGGTCCCGGCGGCAAGTCGGAGCTGTGGAGGTTCGACCTCGGAACCCCTGCCACGCCGCCGCGCAAGATCGAGGTCGTGCACGCGGGTGGCTCTCACCCGATCACCCCCGATGGCGAACGCATCGCGATCCCGCGCCCGGCCGGCGGCGTCGATGTGGTGCCGATCGGCGGCGGCACACCGCTCACGTTCGGCGGCGTTCCCGACGAGCAGCCGCTGAGTTTCAACGGCGACGGCACCGCGTTGTTCGTCATGCACTCCGATGGCGAGACGATCGAGATCGACAGGCTCGACCTCGCGACCGGCGGCCGCATCGGATGGGCTCGCATCTTGCCCGAGCAGCGCCCAGTCTATTACTCGGTGGTTCTCGACGCGAGCGGAGAAGTCATCACGTACTCGACCAACTCGGACTCTTCGGACCTTTACGTGATCGAGCGACCGTAGCCGCGCGTGATGCTGATAGGGTCGCGGCATGCGTGCTCGCGCCCTGGTGCTCGTCTCCCTCCTCGCCTGCGGTAGCGACGACAAGGTCTTGCCGCCGACTGATCCGGCGGATCTGATGACCACGCTGGACGCGCTCGCGGCGTTCGGCCAGAAGCAGCCCGGAACCACGGAGGGACGCGCGGCCGCGGACTACATCACCGGGCGCATGGTCGCGCTTGGCCTCACCGACGTGCACGACGAGAGCTTCCAGATCCCGCGGTGGGTCGCCAGCGCGAAATCCTTCACCCTGACGATCAATGGCGTCAGCTCGACGCCCGGCTTCGACGTGTTCGAGGCAGCGGGCAGCGGCATCGCCGATGGCGACATTGTCGATGTCGGTAGCGCGACCGACGCGGATCTCGTCGGCAAAGACCTGACCGGCAAGATCGCGATGGTCAAGCGCGAGACCAGTTTCCATCGCTCGGCGCAGCTGCGCAACGTGGCCGCAAAGGGCGCGGCCGCGATGCTGTACCTGTCCGTCGCGCCGCAGAACCTGCGCCAGGTCGGCTCCGTGCGATTTGGCTGGAACGCGAGCGAACCGATTCCCGCGATCTCGATCGGCGCCGACGACGC